>NZ_JAKSYQ010000131.1:0-72921 GCF_022829665.1 Methylobacterium sp. E-041
GGCGCCGTGGTCGGGCTGATCTCGGACATCGCCGGCCAGACCAACCGGTTGGCCCGAAAGGCCACGATCGAGGCGGCCCGCGCCGGCGCGGCCGGCAAGGGTTTTGCCGTGGTGGCCTCCGAGGTGAAGGCCCTGGCCGAGCAGACCGCCAAGGCGACGAGCGAGATCTCGGGCCAGATCGCGCAGATCCAGGCCTCGAGCGGTCAGGCGGTCGCCTCGATCGGCGGGATGACCGGGCGCATCCGCGAGATCAACGCGGTGGCCACCGCGATCGCGGCGGCGGTCGAGGAGCAGGGCGCGGCGACCCAGGAGATCGTGCGCAACGTCGGCCAGGCGGCGATGGGCGCGGCCGAGGTGACCAGCAACATCACCGGCGTCGCCGGCGCCGCCGAGGAGACCGGGGCGGCCGCGACCCAGGTGCTCAGCGCGGCGTCCGAGCTGTCGCGCCAGTCCGAGCACCTCGCCGCCGAGGTCGGGCGCTTCCTCGCCACCGTGCGCGCCGCCTGACCGGGCGGGATCAGGCCGGCTCGGTCCCGCACCATTCGGCCACGAACAGCGCCATCGCCGTGGTGATGCGCCGGACCGAGGCGAGGCTGACGCGCTCGTCGAAGCCGTGGATGTTCTCGCTCCGCGGGCCGTAGCACAAGGCCGGCACCCGCTCGTAGAGGGCGTGCACCCGGGTATCGAGGTAGCAGGGCGACATGACGCTCGTGAGCGCCGTCCCGACCGCCGCGCGGTGGGCGGCGGCGAGCACGTTCTCGGCGTCCGAGCCCGGCTCCAGCACGTAGCCCTCGGCGAAGAAGCCGTCGAAGCTCACCCGCGGCGGCGTGCCCGACAGGAACGGGTCGGTGCGGGCGAAGGCGCCGACCGCCGCCTCGATCTCGGCGGCGGCGTCGGCCGCGCGGAGGCCGGGATAGAGCGCGATCCGGCAGCCGATGCGGCACCAGGCCGGCACCGAGGAGATCCAGTCGCCGCCCTCGATCCGGCCGATATTGAGGTTGATCGGGTGCTCGGCCTCGGCGAAGTGCGGCCGGCCGGCCCGGTCGGCGTTCCAGCGCGCCTCGACCGCGCGCAGGGCGCCGATCACCCGGTAGGTCGCGTCGATGGCGTTGGCGCCGGCCCCCATCTCGCGCACGTGCACCGGGCGCCCGCGCACCTCGACCGTGAACCACAGCACGCCGGTGTTGGCCCGCACCAGGGCCTCGTCCATCGGCTCGGGGATCAGCACCGCGTCGGCGCGGTAGCCGCGCAGGTGCGCCGCGAGCGCGCCGTTGCCGGTGGATTCCTCCTCGACCACCGACTGGATCGTCACGGTGGCGGCCGGCTGCAGGCCGATGCGGCGCAGGGCGTCGAGGGCAAACAGGTTGGCCGCGTGCCCCGCCTTCATGTCGGCGGCGCCGCGCCCGTACATCCAGTCGCCGGCGATCACCGGATCGAAGGGCGGGTGCGTCCACAGATCGAGCGGCCCGGGGGGCACCACGTCGACATGGGCCTGGAGGATCAGCGAGCGCCCGCGCTCGTCCCGCGGCCGGTGGATGCCGACCACCACCGGCGCCTCGGAATGCCCGGCCGCGACCTTGGCGCCGCCGGGATGGGCCTCGACCGCGGCGGCGTCGATGCCGAACCGCTCGGTGGCGTAGCCGCGCGCGCGGAAGCCGCGGAACACGAAATCCTGGATCGCGTGCTCGGCGCCGCGGGTCGAGCCGAACCGCACCAGCGCCTGGGTGTGGGCGACCTGGTCGGCGAACCCGTCCGCGACGGAAGCCGCGATGCGGGCGGCCAGGGCAGGATCGAGGCGCATGCGGGGTCCTCAGGGCTCGCGACGGCGGAACGCCGCGAGCCTACCGCGCCCGCGCGCGCCGGCCTAGGCGAAGGCCGGCGCGGCATGCCTTCGCGCAGCGGTCGCCGGCGAGACGACCGGAAGCCCTGGGCCGGATCGCACGCGTCGCCCCATCGAATGCGGAACGCGATCGGGACATCGCCTCGTTCCGACGCCGCGATTCGCCCCGAGGTCACCCGACCTCGTCGCCTCGGAGATCTTGCGGTTCGCGCGCAGGCCGGCTGCGCTGGGCGATCGCCTTGCCGACCGTGAACAGGAGCATCCGACTCATCGTCTTCATCTCGTGCGTGCCGTGCTCGTCGATGACGGCATGCGCGGCCATGACCGCGTCGGCGACCGCTTTCAGATCAGGCGTGTGATCCACAAGCATTTCCTTCCTGCACGGGAAGATAAAATGTAAAATTTTTACAGAGCTGTGCCGTTCTCTATTTTTGTACATTATTTACGATTTTACTACCCCCTCTGCAATGCTAAGATGCATTCCTGTCGAGCTAGAGACGGATACACGAGGGAATAGGATGGATATGCCGACACCTAAGGGGACCGACATGGCCCCTGAAGTCAGCGGTTCCGAGACGCTCGCTCAGCTCGCGCTGATGCTCGGCTGCTCCCCAGACTCATTCTTCGAGCAGTCCAACGCCGGCTACCCGAAGGATGCCTCGCTGCTCATCCAGACTTGGCTGGCGATCAAATCGCCGAAAGGGCGCGACGCGGTGTTCGCGTTCGCCCGCGAAATGCTGCGGGCGGAGAAGCAGTAAGATCACGCGGATTGCTCGGCACCCCTCCCTTGGATGGAGAATCGGATCACGCTCGATAAGTAAAAATATGACGATTTATCCGGGAATTCCACCTGATTAATGTCCATGGTACGGCTTGGAGCGATTGCTGATCTATGTATCGCGCACCATGTATTCTCGGTGGTCGGCTCGTTTCAGGGCGCTGACGATTGAGGGACAGCGTGTGCTCTTGCCCGCAACGCGAGAGCACACGTGGCAGATCTCCAGCAGGCCGCCCTGCGCAACCGCCTCCTGCGCGCGCTGCCTCCGGAGGACTTCGCCGCCCTGGCGCCTGCGCTGCGTCCCGAGGCGATCCCGCTCCGGCGCGTGCTCATCTCGGCCAACACGCAGATCACGAGCGTCCACTTCGTGGAGGCGGGCATTGTCTCCGTCACCTCCGATGCGCCCAGCGGCCGCATCGAGATCGGGCTGCTCGGCCGCGAAGGCTTGGTCGGGGCCGCCCCGGTCCTGCTCGACGACGACCGCAGCCCGTTCACCCACTTCGTGCAGGCGGCCGGGCACGTCTTGACGGTCGATGTGCCCGACCTGCGCGCCGAAGTGGAGCGACGCCCCGCCCTACGGAGCCTCCTGCACCGATACATCCAGACCCAAACCATCCAGACCGCGCAGACCGCGTTCGCGAACGCCCGCGGCGGTACGCCGACCCGCCTCGCCCGTTGGCTGCTGATGTGCCACGATCGCGGCGAGGGCGACGACATCACGGTCACGCAGGAGTTCATGTCGCTGATGCTGGGCGTCGAACGGCCCGGCGTGACGATGGCGATGAAGGTTCTCGAGAAGGACGGCCTCGTCGGCAAGCGCCGGGGCCACGTCCAGATCATCGACCGCGAGCGTCTGCTCGATGTGGCGGGGGACGGCTACGGCTTGGCCGAGACCGAGTACGCCCGGCTGATCGAGGGAAGCGACGCTCCGGAGGCGCGGTAGTCCGCGCCACGACCGCGTCACGGGTCGGGCCGACACCGAGCCGCGGAGGGGACTTGCCGCCGGTGGATGCCCGTGGGGCGGACGCCTCGGGAGCGGCCGTCGCGCGCCCGCCGGCTCGCGACCCGCCTCATGCCAAGCCTCGCCGAGCGTGACGCATCGAGCCTTGGCCCCCGCGACTGCGGGGCGGCGGTCGTCCGCCGGACCTCATGGGTCCTGACCTATGAGACCCGGTATCAGTCGTGCGCCGCGGGGATCGCGCCATCGATGCGCGCTGCGGTGACGCTCACCCGCACGCGGTGCCAGCAGGCGCAGAGGTAGCCCTTGTGGTTCCAGGTGTCGTCCGGCAGCGCCGGCTGCGTCTGGCCGGCGGCGTCCCAGGCGCGGACCGCGAGCTCGTGCTCGCCCGGCGGCAGATCGAGCTCCACCGCCCAGAACGTCCAGGCGAACGGCGCGCCGGCCGCGTGCTCCAGGTCGGCCTGCCGCCAGGACCGGCCGCCGTTGCCGGAGACGTCGACGCGCACGATGGCCCGGTCGCCGCTCACCGCGTAGCCGCGAACCCTGGTGCGACCGGCGCGGAGGGCGGCGCCGCGCTCCGGCTCGCAGATCGCGGCGTTCAGCGGCATCGTGTCGATGGTGTGCCCCCGGGCCGGGTCCGCCGTCTCGGCGCCGACATCGGGCGGGTACAGCTTGTAATCCTCGGCCTGGATCGGGTTGTCGGACGGGCGATCCTGCACGGCGAGGCGCCGGAGCCATTTGGGGCTGCGCACGCCGGCGAATCCCGGCACCACCGCGCGGACCGGGAAGCCGTGCTCGGGCAGCAGGGCTTCCCCGTTCATGGCGTAGGCGAGCAGGGTCTCGGGCGCCATCGCCTTGGCGAGCGGGATCGAGGCGCCGTACGGGCGGCCGTCCACCCGGTCGTGGCTCTCGAAGGCCACGTGGAGATCGGCGCCCTCGGTGACGCCCGCCGCGCGCAGGAGGTCGCCGAGGCGCACGCCCGTCCACGCGGCCGTGCCGATCGCCCCGGCATCCCACGGGTCGCCCGAGACCGGGGCGACCGCCCGCATGTCGGCGCGCCGGTTGCCGGCGCACTGCAGCGTCGCCGTGACCGTGACCTCCGGGAAGCGGGTCCGCAGGTCGTGCAGCGAAAGCGCCCGCGCGGCACCGTCTCCGCCCTCGACGGCGAGGCGCCAGGTGTCGGGGTCGAGGTCCGGCAGGTCGCCGTGCGAGCGGACGTAGAAGTCCTCCGCCGGGGTCCGGTAGGCGGCCCGCAACCGGGCGAGCGGCGGCTCGGCGTTGTAGGGCCGATCGCCGTGGACGATCAGGCGCGCCTTTCGCTCGGCCAGGCTCGACATCGGGGCTCCCGTTCGGATGCGGACACGGGCCGTGAACGCGCCGGCGGCGCGAAGGCTCACGCGCCGCCCCGAAACGGCCCGGGCGACATCGTCACAGGCGTTGGCGCGCTCCCGCGCTTCCCCGCTCCCGGGGATCGGGTCCGGGCCGGGGAGCCCGCGCGGCTACGTCGCGGCGTGGAGGGTCGGCGGCCCGAGATGCTGCAGGAAATCCGGCTTGCCGAGGCTCACCCCGGCGGCCCGCAGGATGCCGTAGGCCGTGGTGACGTGGAAGAAGAAGTTCGGAAGCGCGAAGCCGGTGAGGTAGCCCTGCCCGCTGAAGCGGTATCCCATGCCGTTCGGGAACGTCAGCTCCACCGCGCGCTCCGCACCGAGGGCCAGAGCCGCCGGATCGACGCCCTCGACGAAGGCGATCGTCCGGGCGCAGCGCGCCTTGAGCTCGGCGAAGCTCGCCTCGACGTCGGGCATCGCGGGCGCCGCGATCCCGGCGAGCCGGGCCACCGCGTTCTTCGCGCTGTCGGACGCCATCTGATACTGGGCCGGCAACGGCTTCATGTCCGGAGCCAGCCGCCGGCCGAGCAGGTCGGCCTCCGGCTTCTCCGCCGCCGCCTTGTCGAGCCACGCGCTCATGTTGGCAAGCGCGTGGACGAAGACCGGGACGCTGACGTCGTGGATGCTGATGCTCATCCGGCCTAGCTTAGGCGGCGGCCCGGGACGACGCGGTGACGGGGCGCACACCGCGCGCGGGCGCGCCGGGCGACGGGGCCGCACGGCCGGCGGGTCGCGTCGGGACCGTGCGGTCCGGGCGCCGGCCTGGGCTGCCGGTCGAAGGGCGGTTCGTGGCGACGCGATCGGCAGCGCCTGCCCGGCGCGGTGATTCCGGAGACCGGCACGACGGGACAGGCGGTGCGCCCCGGCCTGTTCTCCCTCACCCTCGACCCCGGCAACCCCAACTTCGCCCGCGCGCTGCGTGACGGGGATCTGCGCCGGACCGTCGCGCACGAGGCGCACCACGGCATGCGCATGGCCGGGCCCGGCTACGGCTGGACGCTGGGCGAGGCCCTCGTGAGCGAGGGCTTGGCGGGGCGGTTCGTCGGCCGCCTGTTCGATTCGCCGCCCGAGCCGTGGGAATGCGCCGTGACCGACGCGGAACTCGCGGCCAACCTGCCCGACGACGCGACGCTCGCGGGCGCCGGGCACGACCACCGCGCCTGGTTCTTCGGGGCAGGACGGTATCCGCGCTGGCTCGGCTACACCCTCGGCTACCGGATCGTGGGCGACTGGCTCGAAGCGGGCGCCGACACCGGCGGTGGCGCATGGGTCGACATCCCCGCGCCCGACGTCATCGCGGCGGCGCGCGGGCGCACGCTGCCGAACCTCCGACCGCCGGCCCGGGCCGCCTCCCAGCCCCGAGGCGGAATGGCCAAGCCGCTCGATGACGGCGGCTTCCGACACCGGCGGATGCTTGTCCGCACGGCCGGCACGGGCCGAGATCGGCCGGTCCGCTCTGCGACCGGATCGGATGGAAAGCGGCCCCTGGCGTTTTCCCCGGAAGCAGACGTCCGGAGTCGGACCCGACCATGCCCTCGACGCCGACGTCGGTGGTTTTCGAAAGCCGACGAAGGCGGCGTTCCGGACGGTCAGCGCGATCGAAGACTTGCACTCCTAGAAGTTGTACTTCCGGTTGCATCAAATGCGATCGACTTTGCTATCACCCTGTCCTGCCGGATGCTGCATGATGAACTCACAGGGCGGAGGACAGGTTTTTCAGTCGACGCCTTCAGCGCAAGCCAACATCAGAAAGCTCAGATCATGCTGACCCGCGGCCTCAATTGGCTTTTCCTCCGGGCCTTGGGTTCGCCCGCCTGCGGTTGGGTGGTGCGCACGCTCATCGTCTCGGCGTCGGGAGACGCGTCACCTCGTGCCGACGGCAGGGCCTCCAAGATGATCCTGATCCGGTAGTCGGAGGGTTCACCGAGAGGCGGCTCGGCTCAAGCCGCCCGCGCAAGATCGCCCTCGATCGAGGCGAGCGCACGCTCCAGCGCCGCGAAGCAGATCGGGTCGAACGCAGTGCCGAGATCCGCGCGCATGATGCCGAGCGCCTTCTCGATCGACATGGCCGCCCGGTAGGGCCGGTCGGCTGTCAGCGCGTCGAACACGTCGGCGACCGAGACGATGCGGGTCTCGGGCTCGATCGCGTCGCCGCTCAAGCCGCGCGGATAGCCCTTCCCGTCCAGCCGTTCGTGGTGTCCGCCACCGATGCGGGCCATCTCATGGAACACGGCCGCGCGGGTCAGGATGGTCTCGGAGAGGGACGCGTGATTGCGCATGTCCCGCCACTCCGCGTCATCCAGCTTGCCGTTCTTGTCGAGGATCGCGTTCGAGACCCCGAGCTTGCCGACGTCGTGAAGCAGCGCAGCCCGCTTCAGCCAGCGGCGGCGCTCCGACGTGTAGCCAAGCTCGGCCGCGATCATGTCGGCGTAGACGGCAACCCGCTCCGAATGGCCGGAGGTGAACGGGCTCTTGGCGTCGATGATCTGCGCGAAGGCACGGGCGATGTCGTCGAGGTAGTCCTCATCAACGACGATCGGGCTGACCGGTGCCAACGCGAACACCGCCTCCTCGACCTCATCCGAGGCCAGGGTATCCCAGAAGCCGGGCTCGGATGCGGCCGCTTCGAAGCAGGCGACGATCTGAGGATCGAACCATGTGCCCGAGCGCGCCCGCACCTCGGCCATCGCGGCCGCGGGGCCGGCTGCGGTGTGGAACACGTCCACGACCTGAGCGAGCAACGCCATCCGTGCGTAGAGCGGGATCCCCGGGCCGACCAGGCGGTCCGGTCTGCCGCCGCCGTTCCAGTGCTCGTCCAGCGCGTGGATGGCCTCGCAAACGCTCGCGGGGAAGCGAAGCTGCCGGGCGATCTGGGCACCGCGCTGGCAGCGGGTTTGGATCAGTTCGTCGGTGATCGCTCCGCCGTTCTGCAGGATGTTGAGCACGGCACGGAAGCGTTCGGCGAGGCCGGCCTTGAGGCCGGTATGAGAGAAGACGAAGCCGAGCACCTTCGGCAGGCTGTCGCTCACCGTCTTGAAGTCGCGTTTGAAGCTGAGATCGTCGGACAGATAGAGCTCGCAGATGCGCGCGGCGTTGCTGGAGCACCCGAGATCCTTCAGCATCACCGTGTGGTAGAGTTCCCAGAGCTGCAAGTCCGGGAGGCCCATCTCGCGGCCGATGTGGAAGCCGATCCAGGTCGCGCGCACGCAATGCCCGACGGGCTGACCTTCCGTCAGGTCGAGGGCGTGGCTCAAGGCACCCAGCACTTCCGACAGCTGGATCGTCCTGGCTTCCTCGTCGCCGCCTGATACAATCCGCATCGTTCTCGTCCGGCCTCTTGGCTTATCGGTCTCGATAGGCGGCAAGACTGCCTCAAGAACCTGATCAAAGCGTTGCGTTGCCTTGCGCGCGCCGATCCGCCCCGAGCGGACCTTTCCAGCGTCCGCAAAGGGTCGCAGCCCCTCGGATCGCCGGCAGAGCCCCTACCGCCCGGCGATCAGCGCCTTGAGGCGGGTGGCGAGGGCGTCCATCGGGAAGGGCTTGGTCAGAACCTCCATGCCGGGGTCGAGGTGGCCGTGGCCGAGGATCGCGGTCTCGGCGTAGCCGGTGATGAACAGCACCTTGAGGTCGGGCCGGCCGACGCGGGCCGCGTCCGCCATCTGGCGGCCGTTCATGCCGCCGGGCAGGCCGACGTCGGTGACGAGCAGGTCGATGCGCATGTCCGACTGCAGCACCGCCAGGCCGGCGACGCCGTCGGCCGCCTCGATCGCGGTGTAGCCGAGATCCTCCAGCACCTCGGTGACCAGCATGCGCACCGAGGGCTCGTCGTCGACGATCAGCACCGTCTCGCCCTGCTCGGCCCGGGCGGCCTCGGCGGGGACGGGCGCCCCGTCGTCGCCGTCGGCCTCGCCGTGGTGGCGCGGCATGTACAGGCAGACGGCGGTGCCCCGGCCGGGCTCGGACCGGATCCGCACCTGCCCGCCCGATTGCCGGGCGAAGCCGTGGATCATCGACAGGCCGAGGCCCGTCCCCTGGCCCATCGGCTTCGTGGTGAAGAACGGCTCGAACACCCGGGCCACCACCTCGGGCGGCATGCCGGTGCCGGTGTCGGTCACGCACACCGCGAGATACTCGCCCTCGGGGATGTCGTGCGCGGCCGCGGCCGCCCGGTCCAGCCGGGAGTTGGCGGTCTCGATGGCGATGCGGCCGCCGTTCGGCATCGCGTCGCGGGCGTTGATGCAGAGGTTCAGCAGCGCGTTCTCGAGCTGGCCCGGATCGATCAGCGCCGGCCACAGGTCCGCCGCGCCGACCCGCTCCAGCGCGATCTCGGGGCCGATGGTCCGGCGGATCAGCTCCTCCATCCCGCCGATCAGCCCGTTCACGTCGGTCGGCTTCGGCGTCAGCGTCTGCCGGCGCGAGAAGGCGAGCAGGCGGTGGGTCAGCGCGGCCGCGCGGCGGGCCGCCCCCTGCGCCACGCCCATGTAGCGCTCGAGGTCGTCGAACCGGCCCTGGCCGATCCGGCTCTGCATCAGCTCCATCGCGCCGGAGATGCCGGCCAGCAGGTTGTTGAAGTCGTGCGCCAGGCCGCCGGTGAGCTGGCCCACCGCCTCCATCTTCTGCGATTGCCGCAAGGCCGCCTCGGTCTGCATCAGCTCGGCCGTCCGCTCGGCGACGCGCTGCTCCAAGGTCTCGTTGAGGGCGCGCAGCGCCGCCGCCGCCCGGTCGCGCTCCGCCTGCACGGCGCGGCGCTCCTCGACGTCGATCAGAACGCCGGGGAAGCTCGACGGGGTGCCGTCCTCGGCCCACTCGACCCGGCCGTTGGCCTCGATCCAGTAGTAGCGCCCGTCCGTCCGGCGCACGCGGTACTGGTGCGCGTAGGCGCCGCCCTTCCGGATCGCCGCGTCGATCGCCGCGGCCAGGCCGACCTGGTCGTCGGGGTGGACGGTGGCGACGATCTGGGCGAGCGGGATGCCGGTGCGGCCGAGCGCCGGGTCGAGGCCGAAGCTGCGGGCGAAGGCCTCGTCGACGGTGAACCGGTCGGTCGGCAGGTCCCAGTGCCAGGTCCCGATGATCGCGCCGGCCTCGAGGGCGAGCTGCACCCGCTCGGCATTCTCGCGCGCCAGGGTCTCGCTGACGCGCAGGCGCTCCTCCGCGCACTTGCGCTCGGTGACGTCGTTGAAGAAGATCGCGATCTGCCGCTCGGCCGGATCCCCGACCCGCACGGCGCGCACGTCGAACCAGCGCGCGAACGCCTCCGCATAGCTCTCGAACGTCGCCGGCTCCCCGGTCCAGGCGACGCGGCCGTAGGTCTCGAACCAGAACCGCTCCAGGTCGGGCGCGAACTCGGTGACCCACTTGCCGCGCAGGTTCACCCCGGCCTGGCGCTCGAAGGCCGGGTTCGCCTCGATGAAGCGGTAATCGACCGGGCGCTCGCCCTCGAACCGCACCTCGACGATGGCGAAGGCGGTCTCGATGGTCTCCAGGAGCGTGCTGAAGCGGTCCTGCGTCGCGCGCAGGCGCTCGCCGGCCTCGTGCTGCTGGGTGCGGTCGCGGACGATCTTGACGTAGCCCTGGTGGACGCCGTCCTCGTCGCGCAGCGGCATCAGCGCGCCGGAGGCCCAGAACCGGCTGCCGTCCCGGCGCAGGTGCCAGCGCTCGTCGCTCGCCTGGCCCTCGGCGAGGGCGGCGCGCATCTCCCGCTCGACGCAGCCCGCGGCCCGGTCCTCCGCGGTGAAGATGCGCGCCGACGACCCGCCGACGACCGCCTCGCGGGGCCAGCCGAAGATGGTCTCCGCCCCCGCGTTCCACTCCGTCACCGCCCCCTCCGGGTCGGTGACGATGACGGCGAAGTCGATGGCGCTCTCGATGACGTTCTGAAGGCGGTGGCGTCCGGGCATGGCCCCGGTTTAGCCGCATCCGCCGCGCGATTTATGTAGCCGCCCGGCCACGCCGACGCGTCGGTTGCGGAGCGACCCTTTTGTGGGTCGGCCGTTCCGATGCCGCGAGATCCGCATGCCCGCGTCGGCCCGCGCGGATTCCGGCCGCGCCGGGCGCGATTCCGCCACCGGTTGCACGTTTCGGTTGCCCGCCACATACTCGCGCGTGCCGCCTGCGGACCAACCCGGGGGCCGACGGCGATCGGGGGCGGGGCGTGGCACAGGGAACGCAGATGCGCACGCATCTGTGCGGCATCAGGACGGCGTGGACGGAGCGCGGCTCCGCCGGGGAGGCCGTCGCCGAGATCGCGCGGGCGGTCGGCGCCGACGCGGCCCAGCTCCTGGTGTTCTTCTCCCCCGACTACGACCCCGAAAACCTGAGCCGGCGGCTGGCCGAGGCGTTTCCGCGGGCCGAGATTTCCGGCTGCACCATGTCGGGCGGGATCGCCCCGGCCGGCGGGCTCGACCGCGGCCTGGTGGCGATCGCGTTCCCGGCGCACGGCTTCCGCATCGTCTCGACGGTGCTCGACGCGATCGACCACCTCGACGTCGAGCGCACCGCGGGCGCGGTGCGGGCGCTGCGCCGCCGGCTCGAGCCGCACGGGCCCGACCACGCCCAGCCGACCCGCTGCTTCGCGCTCTCGCTGATCGACGGGCTCGCCAACGCCGAGGAGACCGTGGTCTCGGCCATCGCCTGGGCGCTGGAGGGCATCCCGCTGGTCGGCGGCTCGGCCGGCGACGACCTCACCTTCCGCGACGCGGTGCTGCTGCACGGCGGCGCGATCCACCGCAACGCCGCCGTGCTGCTCCTCGTCGAGAGCGACTTTCCGGTGCAGATCTTCAAGAGCGACAACTTCGAGCCGACCGACGTGAAGTTCGTGGTGACCGCCTCGGACGGCGAGTCGCGCACCGTCTACGAGCTCAACGCCGAGCCGGCCGCGCGCGAATACGCCATGGCGGTGGGGCTCGACCCCGAGCGGCTGACGCCGATGAGCTTCGCCGCCTACCCGCTCGCGGTGAAGGTCGGCGGCGAATACTTCTGCCGCTCGATCCGGCGGCTCAACGCCGACGGCTCCCTCAGCTTCTTCTGCGCCATCGACGAGGGCGTGGTGCTGACGCTGGCCGAGCCGCGCGACATCGTCGCCTCGACCCGGGCGGAGCTCGCCCGGCTCGACCGGGCGCTCGGCGGCGTCGACCTGATCATCGGCTTCGAATGCGTGCTGCGCCGGCTCGACGCCGAGAGCCGGCAGGTGCGCCAGGGCATCGCCGACCTCTACCGGCGCTACGACATGGTCGGCTTCGAGACCTACGGCGAGCAGTACCGGGCGATGCACCTCAACCAGACGTTGACCGGCATCGCCATCGGCAAAAGGCCCGCGGACGAGAGGCTTGCGAGCGAAGGGCCTGCGGAGGCGACGCCCGCCCCGCCGGCGCTCCCGTGACCCTGCACGACGCCGGTCTGGAGGGCGAGGCGTCCCTGCGCCGGCGCATCGCCAAGCTCGAGCGGATCAACGCCGCGCTGATGGCGCATGTGGAGCGCAGCACCGACCAGCGCGGCGGCGCCTATGCTTTGTTCCAGACCGCGATCACCCTGGAGGGCCGCGTCCGCACCCGCACCGAGGAGCTGACGGCGCTGATGCACCGCCTCGAGCGCTCGAACGAGGCGCTGGTGGCGGCCAAGGAGGAGGCCGAGACCGCCAACCGCTCCAAGACCCGGTTCCTGGCCGCCGCCAGCCACGACCTGCTGCAGCCGCTGAACGCCGCCCGCCTCTCGATCTCGGCGCTCGCCGACCTGCCGCTCGGGCCCGAGGCGAGCCTGATCGGCGCCCAGGTCGAGCGCGGCCTGCAGACGATCGAGGACCTGATCAAGACCCTGCTCGACATCTCCAAGCTCGATGCCGGCATCGTCCACCCGCAGGTGCGGCCCGTGCCGCTGCCCGACCTGCTGGCGGGGCTGGCGGCGAGCTTCGCGCCGTTCGCCGCGCGCAGGGGCCTGCGCCTGGTGGTGCGCAGCCCGGAGCTGGCGGTGTCGAGCGACGGCATCCTGCTGCGGCGCATCCTGCAGAACCTGCTCTCCAACGCGATCCGCTACACCGCGTCCGGCGGCGTCGCCCTGGTCGCGCGCCGCCGCGCCGGCACGGTCCGGGTCGACGTGATCGATACCGGCTGCGGCATCGCCGCCGACGAGCACGCGCTGGTGTTCGACGAGTTCTACCGCGGCAGCGCGAACGGCGCCGGGACGCCGCCGCGCGCCGCCGAGGGCGACGGGCCGGGCCTCGGCCTCGGGCTCTCGATCGTGCGGCGCCTGGCGCTGGCGCTCGACCACCCGCTGGCGCTGGACTCCCGCCCGGGGCGCGGCACGCGGGTGTCGCTCACCCTGCCCCCGAGCGCCGTGCCGGCCGCGTCCGAGCCCGCGGCGCGGCCCGGGCCGGTGGCGACGCGGCTCTCGGGCGCCCGCGTCGTCGTGGTCGAGAACGACGGCGCCACCGCCGACGCGCTCGAGCGGCTGCTCGGGAACTGGGATGCGCGCGTCGCCACCTTCCGCGATCCCGCCGGCGTCGCGGCCGCCCTGCGTGCGGGCGCGCTCGCGCCCGACATCCTGATCCTCGACTACCACCTCGACGACGGCGCCCGCGGGCTCGACGTCGCCGCCCTGCTCCGGGAAGGGCGCACCGCGCCGCTGCCTGTCATCGTCACCACCGCCGACCACGCCCCCGAGATCGCGGCCGAGGCGGCGGCCCTCGGCGCCGAGCTGGTGCACAAGCCGATCAAGCCGGCGCAGCTGCGCGCGCTGCTGACCTCCATGCTGACGTGAGGACGGGCGAGCCGGCGCCGCATCGTCGTCGCGAGACCGCGTGTCGGCCCGACGGTCCCGCCCCTCGGAGGGCCCGCAGCCCTCGGCCTCAATGCGCCGGCGCGATCGCGGCCGCGGCGGGCGCGTGCTTCTTCCGCTTGCGCTTGCGCACCGTCACGACCGCGTCGGCCTCCTCGTCGGCGCCGCGCTCGGACAGGGCGAAGCCGTGCAGGTCCGCCGACGCGTCCGCGGCCGGGGCCTCGGCAAGGGCGTAGAACGCGGCGCGGACGATCTCCTTCTTGCTCGCCTCCGGGTGCTTCTCCCGGATGGCCGCGCGGATCGCCTTCGGCGTCATCCCGGGCGTGACGACGCTGCGCATCGTCGCCGCGATCTCCTGCATCGATGCCATGGGTTCGTTCCTTCATGCGACGGGCCGCCCGCGCTCCGGCTCCGGCTTAACCCAAGTTACATTTCGATGACACGGCCACACTGCTGGCATATCGCCGACCAGACCTTGCCCGCGCCGCGCCGACCCCGTATCCCACCCGGGTTCCTTCACGAGACCGGAACCAACTCAGGGCGCACCTCTGCCAAGAGGCGCGCCTTTTTCGTCGGCGCCGATCCCGGCACGGGCGCTGCCGGATCGCATGGGATCATGCGTCGAGCGCCATCAGGCTGGCGTTGCCGCCCGCCGCCGCCGTGTTGATCGACACCGTCCGTTCCGCGAACAGGTCCGAGAGCTCGTAACCCGCCTCCGGATCGGAGGCCGTGGGGATCGACAGGATCGTGAGGATCGGCCCGTCGCGCTCGGCGATCCGGCGGACCAGCCCCGCGAGATCGGCCCGCCCGCCCGCGTGCAGCACCCCGCCGAGGCCGGGCGCGCCCGCGGGATCCTCGGCGGGGACGATCCTCCGCAGGACCGCCGCGGGCAGGCCGTCGAGCAGGCCCGACGACGCCCGCTCCGCCGCGATCACCGCGCGCTGGCCCGTGGCCAGGATCGCGCCAAGCTGGCGCAGGGTTCCCGCCTCGTCCGAGGCGAGCGCCGCGATCGGGCCGCGCGGGCGGAGGCCGTAGCTGTTGCGCTCGCCGACCGGGCCCGGCAGCACCGATTCGGTCAGCGCGGGCATCCGGGCGAGATCGCGCTCGACCCGGGACGCGACCTCGGCGTGGCCCCGCTGCCGGAGCCAGCCGATGTAGGCCCGAGCGACCGGATCGACGACCGCCTCGGCCGGGGACCGGGCCGCGTCGGCGGGGGCATCGCCACACGACGGGGCCGGGCGCGTCATCAGCCGGCGGAGGTAGCGCGGCCCGCCGGCCTTCGGCCCCGTGCCGGACAGGCCCGTGCCGCCGAACGGCTGCACGCCGACGACGGCGCCGATGGTGTTGCGGTTGACGTAGACGTTGCCCGCCCCGATCCGGTCGAGGACGCGCGTCACCGTCTCCTCGATGCGGGTGTGCAGGCCGAAGGTCAGCCCGTAGCCGGTGGCGTCGATTGCGTCGACGAGGGCATCGAGGTCGTCCCGCCGGTAGCGGAGCACGTGGAGAACCGGTCCGAACACCTCGGCCTCCACGTCCGAGACCCGGTCGATCGCGATCACCGTCGGGGGCACGAAGCTGCCCGCGTCCAGGGCCGGATCCTTCCGCCCTTGCGGGTTCTCGCCCCCTTGCGTGATCGCGTGGCCCCGGCTCCGCATCGTCTCGATGTGGCGGAAGATCCCTTCGGCCGCCTCGGCGGTGATCACCGGGCCGACGTCGACGGACAGGCGCCGGGGATCGCCCACCGCGAGCTCGCGCAGGGCCCCGTGCAGCATGGCGAGCGTCCGCTCGGCGATCTCCTCCTGCAGGCACAGGATGCGCAGGGCCGAGCAGCGCTGGCCGGCCGAATCGAAGGCGGAGGCGAGGACGTCCGCCACCACCTGCTCGGGCAGGGCGGAGGAATCCACGATCATCGCGTTCTGCCCCCCGGTCTCGGCGACGAGCGGCACCGGCCGCCCGTCCGCGGTCAGGCGGTCCGCCAGCGTCCGCTGGATCAGGCGGGCGACGGCGGTCGAGCCGGTGAACATCACGCCCTGGACCCGGGCATCGCCGACGAGCGCCGCGCCGACCGCGCCCGCACCGGGCAGGAGATGCAGCACCCTTGCCGGGATCCCGGCCTCGCCCAGCAGCCGCACCGCCTCGGCCGCGACGAGCGGGGTCTCCTCGGCCGGCTTGGCGAGCACGGGGTTTCCGGCCGCGAGGGCGGCCGCGACCTGCCCGGTGAAGATCGCGAGGGGGAAGTTCCAGGGGGCGATGCAGGCGACCGGGCCGAGGGGCCGTGCCTCCGGGCCGCAGACCCGTTCGGCCTCGCCGGCATAGTAGCGCAGGAAGTCCACCGCCTCCCGCACCTCGGCGACGGCGTTCGCCAGGGACTTGCCCGCCTCCCGCACGATCAGGCCGAGCAGGACCGGCATCCGCGCCTCGAAGGCGTCCGCGGCGGCGCGGAGCAGGCCGGCGCGGAGGGCCGGCGCCGTCGCCGCCCAGCCCGGGGCCGCCGCCGCTGCGGCCGCCAGGGCGCGGGCGATGTCGGCGGGCTCCGCCGCGCGCACGCGGCCCACCACGTCGGTGCGATCGGCAGGGTTGAGGACCGGGTCGCGGGCCTCCGCGGCGGAGCGCCCGGACGGGACGGCGGCCCAATCCGCGGCGGCACGCGCCGGCAGGTCGGCGGCGAGCCGGGCGAGCACGGCCTCGTCGTTCAGGTCGAGCCCGGCCGCGTTCGGCCGCCCGGCGCCGAACAGGTCGCGCGGGGCCGCGATCCGCGGGTGCGGCGCCCCCGGCGGGCGCATCGCCCGCACCGTCGCGACCGGATCGGCGACGAGGTCGTCGGGCGAGACGGAGGCGTCGGCGATGCGGTTGACGAAGGAAGCGTTCGCGCCGTTCTCCAGGAGCCGGCGGACGAGGTAGGCGAGCAGGGTCTCGTGGGTGCCGACGGGGGCGTAGATCCGGCACGGCCGGTCGAGCCCGCCCGGGCCGACCACCGCCGCGTAGAGCGGCTCGCCCATTCCGTGCAGGCACTGGAACTCGTAGTCGCCGGGCCGGAAGCCGGGGCCGGCCATCTCCAGGATGCTGGCCACGGTCTGCGCGTTGTGGGTCGCGAATTGCGGGAACACCGCGTCCGGCGCGGCCAGCAGCATCCGGGCGCAGGCGAGGTAGGACACGTCGGTGTGGGCCTTGCGGGTGAAGACCGGGAAGTCGGAGAGCCCCTCGACCTGCGCCCGCTTGATCTCGCCGTCCCAGTAGGCGCCCTTCACCAGCCGGACCATCAGGCGGCGGCCGCTCCGGCGGGCGAGGTCGACGAGCCAGTCGACGACGAAGGGGCAGCGCCGGCCGTAGGCCTGGATCACGAAGCCGAGCCCGTCCCAGGCCGCGAGGTCCGGGTCGGTGGCCAGCGCCTCGAGGATGTCGAGGGAGAGGTCGAGCCGGTCGGCCTCCTCGGCGTCGATGTTCAGGCCGATGCCGTACCCCCTGGCCAGCACGGCCAGCGCCTTCGCCCGGGGGATCAGCTCCGCGAGCACGCGGGCGCGCTTCGTCCGCGTGTAGCGCGGGTGCAGCGCCGAGAGCTTGATCGAGATGCCCGGCCCCCCGATGACGCCCCGCCCGGCCGATTCCCGTCCGATGGCATGGATCGCCGCCGCGTAGGCGGCCTGGTAGCGGGCGGCATCCGCTTCCGTGGCCGCGGCCTCCCCGAGCATGTCGTAGGAATAGGCGAACCCCTTCGCCTCGTTGGGGCGCGCCCGGCGCAGGGCCTCGGCGATGGTCTCGCCCATCACGAACTGCTCGCCCATCAACCGCATGGCGAGGTCCACGCCCCGGCGGATCAACGGCTCCCCGCCCCGCCCGATCAGGCGCGTCAGGGCCGCGGACAGGCCGCGCTCGCGCGTCGTCGCGGTGAGCTTGCCGGTCACCAGCAGGCCCCAGGTCGCCGCGTTGACGAACGGCGAGGGGCTGTGGCCGAGATGGGCCCGCCAGTCGCCGGGGGCGATCTTGTCGCGGATCAGCGCGTCGCGGGTCGCCGCGTCCGGGATGCGCAGCAGGGCCTCGGCGAGGCACATCAGGGCGACGCCCTCCTGGCTCGACAGGTCGTATTCGTGGATCAGGCCCTCGACGCCGCCCCGCTTCGCCGTCTGCCGCAGGCCCGCGACCAGGCTGCGCGCCGTCGCCGCGACGCGCGACGCCGCCTCGGGCGGAAGCTGCGCGCGGTCGAGGAGCGGCGCCAGGCACGCCGCCTCCGGGCGCCGGTGCGCCGCGACGATCGCCGCGCGCAGCGGCGACGACGCGGGCAGGTCGTCGGCGAGATCCGCGAAGGACGGGCGGGCGGGCACGACGGGCCGAGGGGAAGACACGATCGACGACGACACGATCGACATGGCAGACCCCGCCTCCCTCCGCCGCCGGCCGCCGGCCGCCGGCCGGGCACGGACCATTTTGTAGCCGCGGCGGCGCGGTGCTAAAATCTGTGGGTCGCGTCGAAGACCGGCGGATTCCCCATCGGAATGGCGTTCTGCGCGTGAAGACCACCGATTCGACCGATGCCGCCATCCTGCGCATCCTGCAGCAGGACGGGCGCATCGCCACCGTCGACCTCGCCGAGCGGCTCAGGCTCTCGCCCACCGCCACGGCCGAGCGCCTGAAGCGGCTGACCCGCGCGGGCTACATCACCGGCTACGGTGCCCGCCTCGATCCGGCGATGCTCGATCTGGGATTGCTGGTGTTCATCGAGGTGCTGCTCGACAAGACCACCGGCGCGGTGTTCGACCGCTTCTCGCAGGAGGTCCGCCGCGTGCCGGAGATCCTGGAATGCCACATGGTGGCCGGCGGCTTCGACTACCTGCTCAAGGCCCGGGTGAAGGACATGGCCGCCTACCGCCGCTTCCTCGGGCAGGTCATGGTCGACCTGCCCGGCGTGAAGGAGACGCGCACCTACGCGGTGATGGAGGAGGTCAAAACGGACAGCCCGCTGCCCGTGTGAGCCGCGACCGGGTGCCGCGAAGGCGGAGCCTCGGGCGCGTCAATGCCCCGAATGGCGCACCGCCATCTTGAGGCGCTGGTCGACGTCGTCGATGCGGGCGGCGACGCCGCGGCGGATGCATTTGCCGAGGGTGTCGCCGGCGAAGAAGCCCAACGTCGCCTCCTGCTCGCGGCAGGCGGCGGTCGGCGGCCAGGCCAGGTAGATGCCGGCGATGGCGGCGATGACCACGAGCTCGACCACGAGCCAGCCGCCCCAGCCGAGGCGGAAGCCCTCGCGCCGGCCCGCGCCGTGCCGGCGCCGGCGCAGGGCGTCCGCGGCGCGGGCCCCCTCGGGCGTCGGGCGCACCGGCTCCTGCGCGGTGCGGGCGATCCGGTCGAGGCGGGCGCGGGCCGCCTCCGCCTCGGTGAGGGTGGGCTGCGCGTCGGTTCCGGGGGGCGGGGCGTGCATGGTCGGCTCGTTCGAAAGGGCGGGCGGCGCGGGTCGCGTCGTCGGGGCGGGTGTCTCGGGGGGCGTCGCCTCGTCCGAGGCCGTCCCGTGCGCGGTGCGCGGTCAGTTCATCGCGCGGCGCAGGGTACCGAGGTCGTCCGGCAGGGACAGGGCGCGGTTCAGCATCTCGTTGCGGGCGCAGGCGCCGGCCTTGAGCAGCTGGCCGAGGCCGCCGCCCGAGCGCGACCCGCAATCGGTCACGAAGTAGCTCGCCGCGAACAGCGCGATCGGGGCGAGGAACAGCACGAGCTTGAGCAGCCCGAACACCCGCCCGATCGCGCTCCGGCGGCGGGGCCGCGCGTCCTCCCAGTCCGCGTCGCGATCGAACCGCTCGTAACCCTGCTGCATGGTCGGACCGACCTCCCGGAGACCCGCGTGCGACCGCGCGAAGACCGGCGGCGACATCGTGAGGATGATGGTCCCATTTGAAGATCTCGCTAAGCGACGTGCTTAACGGCACCGGACCCGCCGCATCCGTCCCCGCCCGCCGCTTCGCCGCCCTTCTCGGCCGCCCCTCTCGGCCGCTCCTCGGCGAAGCCGTCGCGAACCTTGGCGAAGCAATTGCAAAGGCCTAAGCCGCGGGGTGTGATCGGGCCGGCGGCGCGAGCCGCCCGCCGGCGGACCGCCACGCCGCCGCATCGAACCGGGAGCAGCCCTTGGCCACCATCATTCCCGTCGCCTCCTTCGACTACGTCGTGTTCGGCGCGACCGGCGACCTCACCACCCGCAAGCTGCTGCCGGCCCTGTACCACCGCTACAAGGACGGCCAGATCCCGGCCACCTCCCGGATCATCGGCGCCTCGCGCTCCGAGCTCGCGGTCGAGGCGTTCCGCGCCCGCACGCAGGACGCGCTGAAGCGCTTCGTGGCCCCCGACGACCTCGACCCGGAGACGCTCGCCGCCTTCCTCGACCATCTCGACTACGTCGCGGTCGACGGCGCCGGCGACGACGGCTGGACCGAGCTCGTGGCCAAGCTCGACGAGCGGCCGGACCAGGTGCGCCCGTTCTACCTCGCCACCTCGCCCGACCTCTACGGCTCGATCTGCCGGAACCTCGCCAAGTTCGGCCTCGTCGGCCCGAAATCCCGCGTCGTGCTCGAGAAGCCGATCGGCAAGGACCTGACCTCGGCCCGCGCGATCAACGACGCGGTCGGCGAGGTGTTTCCCGAGGAGCAGATCTTCCGGATCGACCACTACCTCGGCAAGGAGACGGTGCAGAACCTGCTGGCGCTGCGCTTCGCCAACACGATCTTCGACCGGCTCTGGACGGCCGACGTCATCGACCACGTCCAGATCACGGTGGCCGAGACCGTCGGGGTCGAGGGCCGGGCCGGCTACTACGACACGTCCGGCGCCCTGCGCGACATGCTGCAGAACCACATCCTGCAGCTGCTCTGCCTCACCGCGATGGAGAGCCCGCTCAACCTCGACGCCAACTCGGTGCGCGACGAGAAGCTGAAGGTGCTGCGCGCCCTCAAGCCGATCACCGCGGGCGACGTGCAGCACGTGACGGTGCGCGGCCAGTACGTCCAGGGCGCCGTCGACGGCAAGCCGGTGGAGGGCTACCTCAACGAGCTCGGGCACGACAGCCGCACCGAGACCTTCGTCGCCTGCAAGGTCGAGGTCCAGTCCTGGCGCTGGGCCGGCGTGCCGTTCTACCTGCGCACCGGCAAGCGGCTGCCGCAGAAGCTGTCCGAGATCGTGGTGCAGTTCCGCGCCGCGCCGTTCTCGATCTTCCCGGAGGAATCGTTCGGGCGCGAGCCCAACCGCCTCGTCATCCGCCTGCAGCCGCAGGAAGGCATGAAGCTCGAGGTGATGACCAAGGATCCCGGCCCCGGCGGCATGCGCCTGCGGCCGACCAACCTTGACATCTCGTTCGAGGAGACCTTCAAGCAGCGCTATCCCGACGCCTACGAGCGCCTGCTGATGGACGTGGTGCGCGGCAACGCCACCCTGTTCATGCGCCGCGACGAGGTCGAGGTCGCCTGGGCCTGGGCCGACAGCCTGCTCAAGGCCTGGGCCGACCGCCGCGAGCCGCCGCGCGCCTACCCGGCCGGCAGCTGGGGCCCCACCGCCGCCATCGCCCTGATCGAGCGCGACGGGCGGACCTGGCACGAGGAGCTGCGGTGACCGCACCCGCCGCCCGGCGCCGGCTCGCCCTCGCCCTGACGCTCGCCTGCCTCGCCCACCCGGCCCGGGCGCAGGGGCCGGCGACGGGGCAGGATGATGCGCCGAGCGGGGGCGGGGGACGGCCCGACACCCGCGCGCTCACCTGCGCCGCCGCCGCGGGCCTCGTCGCCCGCGCAGGCGCCGTGGTGATGAGCACCGGCCCGATCACCTACCTGCGGATCGTGCGCGACGGCGGCTTCTGCACCATCGAGGAGACGACGCGGCCCGATTACGAGGCCACCCGCGACGAGCGGCAATGCTTCGTCGGCTACCGTTGCGTCGAGCGGCTGCAGGAGGGCCGCGAGGGACCTTGAGGGGGAGGAAACCTTGAAATTCCGGCCTGCGCGTGCCTTATTCCGTGCCTGGGGACGGATCGCCTGAGCGGCTTGCCGCGATAGCCCCAGGCCGCCGACGACGGGCAACCGCAGTCGGTCCACGCGCAACGCGAGATAGCCAAGTGTCCCGGCGAGTGATGGCCCCTCCTCCCCGTGAGCGAGGGGCCTTTCACGTCCGGAGCCGTCCCGAACCGTGGATGCCGGCCCGCCGGAAAGGGCGCGGTCCTGTCGTGAGATCGCATCTTCCTCATGCGAGCCGGGCTCCACCGCGCTTGAGAATGCCTCAGCGCCGCGCCCGGGGCCGCACCCGATCACCCTGGTACACCTTCGCGCACAGGACCGCGAAGCTGATCTTGGTCGTGCCGGCCAGCACCCGCCGCCGATCCTGCACCGGGTACGCGCTCTCGACGACGATGAGCAGTTGCTGCCGATGCCCGGCCGCCGCCCGGCGGAGGCTGAAGTACATCGGATAGCACGCGCCATCGGCCAGCACGACGTTGGCGAGATAGACGTAGTTCCGATCCGTCGGCGTCATGTAGACCGAGGCACCCGGCAAAGCGTCGACGATGGCCGGCAATCGGCGGGAGAGTTCGTGCCGCGCGGGATCGTATGCGCGACGGCTCCGATGGTCCCAGATCAGGTGCTGGCGGTCGTGACGTTCGTCGTCGAAACCGACGGTGAAGCAGTGATTCGAGAAGCGTACCTCGATCGACAGCGCACGGCCGATCTTGTCGACGAAGAACGTCAGACGGCGCGGCTCCAGATGGGCAAGGTCGAGCCTCACGCCATCGATCACGTGGTCGAAATAGGCCATGGCCCATTCCGGATAGGTCTTCGGGCCTAGGCCGCGCAACCGGCAAGGCTTGCATGCCGCAAGGCTCGCCACCGAACCCGTCATGGCCACCGGCCGAGCGAATCGGGAAACGCAAGAGCCTGGCGGAGATCGCCGCACCGGTTCGCGGCACCGTCGCGTGCGCGAACCGGATCTCGATCCGCCCCGCCGCCCGGCGTCAGGCCGCCGGGACGCCGATCAGCTCGGCCTGGAGGCCGCCGAGATAGGTGGTGAGCCGGGCCGAGATCGCCGGGTCGGCGCACTGGACCCAGAGCGGCACCGGCAGGGCGGCGCGCGGGCAGCGCAGGATGATCCGTTCGGCCGACAGGGCGGCCTGCCGCTCGCTCGCCGCGGCCAGGAGCTTCGAGCCCGTCGGCGTTCCGATCATGATGGCGATGCTCGTCATGCCGGGCCAACCCGTGAGCGGGCCGTCCGTTGCCTGAGGTGGGGGGCCGGGACGGCGTGTCGCGTGCGCGATCCCGATTCCCGGTCTACCCTGTCGCCGCCGCGGCTCATGAGCTTCGGCCGCGAGGGAGGATGGAATGCCGTGCGACGCCTCCTGAAGTTCCTGCACACGATGGGCGCGGTCGGGCTGATGGGAGCGTTGGCCTGCCTGCTCGTGCTGTTCACGTTCGTGCCGCCGCCGGCCGACGGGGCCGGATACGCGCTGATGCGCGGCGCGATGGGCGCGGTCGCCACCTGGATCTTCCTGCCCGCGCTGGCGCTGACGCTGCTGGCCGGCCTCCTCGCCCTGGCGCAGCGCGCCTTCCACCGGGCGGCCTGGGCCTGGGCGAAGCTCGCCACCGGCGTGCTGATGTTCGAGGGCGGCCTCGTCTACGTCCAGGGGCCGATGCGGCAGGAGGCCGACTTGAGCGCCGCGGCCTTGGCCGGCCGCCTCGACCCGGCGACGCTGGCCCAGTCGCTCGGGCCCGAGCGCAACACCCTGTGGCTGCTCTTGGTCGTCGCCACCGCCAACGTGGTGCTCGGCGTCTGGCGCCCGCGGCTGATGCGGCGGGCGCCCGTCGGGCAGACGGCGGCGCGCGGATAGGGTCCGCAGCACGCCCGCCCCGGCCCCCGTCCGGCGTCACGCCTCGTCGGCGGCCGGGACCCAGAGCGGCCCGCGCAGCACGGGGGCGCGCTTGGGCGGCGGCAGGGCGCGGCTCCCGGCGAGGTCGGCGAGCTCGGGCGCCTGGGCGGTGTCGTCGACGGTGAGGAACAGGCCGCGGGCGCGGGCCGCCCGGCCGAGATCGGCCCGGCTGGTCAGCACGCTCTGGGCCGGGCTCGTCAGCAGCGCGATCACCACCGGCGACAGCCACAGGGCGAGCCACGGGTCGCCGACCAGCGCCAGCGCGAGGCCGGCGAGCGCGCCGACCACGAGGGCGTCGGCCTGCAGGCGGCAGGCTTCCGCCCAGCTCACCTTGCGGTCGTCGCGGGCCTGGGCGTCCCAGCGCACGACCCGGCCGAAGAAGGTCGAGATCACCGCGCCGGCGGTGAACAGCGTCATCACCGGCCAGAGCAGCACCCAGATGCCCTGCTCGAGCGCCGCGCTCGCCAGCAGCGAGCGGGTGCCGCCGAAGGCGTCGCGCCGCGCCTTGGAGGCGAGCACGTGGCCGAGGCTCAGGAGCTTCGGCAGGGCCAGCACCGTGAGGGTGAGCGCGGCGAGCCCGTGCGCGGCGGCGCCGGTGCCGGTCAGCCCGTAGCCGAGCAGGCCGAGCTCGCCGGTGCGCGCGGCCAGCCACGCCCCCGCGACGAGGTAGGCGATCCACAGGGGCAGCACCCCGTAGGAGACGATGCCGACGGCGAGGTGCCAGCGGCTCGCCGCGCGCAGGCCCGGCCAGGGCAGGACGCGCAGGTGCTGCATGTTGCCCTGGCACCAGCGGCGCTCGCGCCCGAGGAGGTCGACGAGGTTCGTCGGCATCTCCTCCCAGGTGCCGCCCATCTCCGGCAGCAGGCGGACCTCCCAGCCGGCGCGGGCCAGCATCCCGCCCTCGACGATGTCGTGGCACAGGATCTCGCCGCCCAGGGGCGCCCTGCCCGGCAGCACCGGCAGCTGGGCGTGGTCGGCGAACGCCACGACCCGCAGGATCGCGTTGTGGCCCCAGTAGCTCCCGTCCGGCCCCTGCCAAGTCTCCAGGCAGCGCAGGGCCAGCGGCGCGTAAAGCCGCACCGCGAATTGCTGGATGCGGGCGAACAGCGTGTCGCGGCCGGCGGCGTAGGACACGGTCTGGATCAGGCCGGTCGCCGGGCTCTCCTCCATCAGCCGGGCGAGGCGACGCATCGTGGCGCCGGTCATCAGGCTGTCGGCGTCGAGCACGATCATGAAGTCGTACTGGTCGCCGTAGGTCCTGGTGAACTCGGCGATGTTGCCGGCCTTGCGCCCGATGTTCTCGGTGCGGCGGCGATAGCGGATCCGCGGGATGCCGGGGCCGGCGGTCTCGCGCCAGGCCTGGATCCGGGCGAACTCGTGCTCCTCCACCGCCGCGATCGCGCCGTCGCGGGTGTCGGAGAGGACGAAAAGGTCGATGTCGCCGCCGAGGGACTCGTCCTGGGCACCGTCCCGCGCGGCGTCGCGGGCGAGCGAGCGCGCCATCACCCGCAGCGCCGCGAACACCGCCACCGGGTCCTCGGCGTGGATCGCCACCACGGCCGCCGTGCGCGACAGGCCCGACGCCTGCGCCGGCACCGTCTCCGAGCGGCGCTCCAGGGCGGATTTCGCCCGCGCGCCGAGGCCGGCGGCGATCAGGCCGTAGAGGTACTGCCACGCGACGAACGACTGCCAGGTCATCACCACCGCGAACAGGACCAGCACGGTGCGGGCGAGCCAGGCGCCGGTCGGGTCGGCCGGGACCGGGTAGGCGACGGCCGCCAGCCACGCGAGCGCCGCGCCGGTGGCGAGCGACGGCAACGCGAGCGCCAGCCGCCGCCCGCGCAGCGAGCCGATGCGCCCGGCGCGCTGCCAGGTTTCGGCCGCGCACCTCTCGACAGGGCGCCCGTCGGCGTGGGAGGCCGGCACTTTCGTGGACGGAATGGGGCGCGTGGCGGGCATGGAGCGCATCGAACTCGAAGGTGAGGACCACCCGCCGGAGGCGGGGCCGCAGCGCGGCGCCGGCGAGGGCCGGGGCGACGGGCCGGGGCCGGGCCTGCCGGCGCGAGGAAGCCCCAAGGCCTCCCCGCGATCGGCCGCCAGCTTGTCCCCCTCCCGCCGCCGCGTTCTCCGCACGGCCCTGACCGCGATGGTCGGCAGCGTCGTTCCTAGCGTCATCGATCTGAATGAGGCCCGAACGATGGCGCAGGAGCGGCAAGCGGTGACGGACGGGCCGACCACCTTCGCCACGGTGTCCGCGATGGCCGAGCGGCTGGCCGGCGCGCCCTACGTCGCGCCGCCCGAGGACCTGCCGGGCGCCCTCGCCGGGCTGACCTACGACCAGTACCGCGCCATCGTCTTCCGCCCGGCGGCGGCCCTACGCCTCGGGCGGCACTTCAGCGCGCAGCTGTTCCACCGCGGCTTCCTGCAGCGCAAGCGCTGCGCGCTGTACCTGCAGCCGAAGGCCGGGCCGGCCCAGGCCGTCGCCTACGAGCCCGGCCTGTTCGAGCTGGGCCGGGCGCTCGACGGCCAGAGCTTCCCGACGACGCTCGGCTTTGCCGGCTTCCGACTGCACTTCGCCGCCACCGAGACCCCGCCCGGCCGCCCGCGCGGCTTCCAGGAGGAGTTCCTGGTGTTCCTCGGCGCGTCGTACTTCCGCCTGCGCGGCGAGGGCCAGGAATACGGGCTCTCGGCGCGCGGCGCGGCGATCGGCACCGGCTCGGCCGCGGGCGAGGAGTTTCCCGACTTCACCGCCCACTGGATCTGCGAGCCGGAGGACGATGCGAAGACGATCACCGTGCTCTCGCTCCTCGACAGCCCGAGCCTGTCCGGCGCCTACCGCTTCGAGATCGCGCCGGGCGACCCGGCGCACATCCAGGTCACCGCCGCGCTCCACCCGCGGAAGGACATTCCCCAGCTCGGGCTGGCCCCGCTCACCAGCATGTTCCTGCACGGCCAGAACGGGCCGGGCGCGCGCGGCGCCAAGCCCTTCGACGACTTCCGGCCGCAGGTGCACGATTCCGACGGGCTGGTGGTGCGCTCCGGCGCCGACCGGCTGTGGCGCCCGCTGGTCAACGGCCGCCCGAGCCCGCAGATCTCCGCCTTCCGCGCGGCGCCGCTCTCCGGCTTCGGGCTGATGCAGCGCGAGCGGACCTTTGCCGCCTACCTCGACGTCGAGGCGCGGCAGGAGGCCCGGCCCGGCCTGTGGGTCGAGCCCGCCGCCCCCGCGACGAAACCCGAGATGGTCGCGGCCGGCGCCTCGCCGCGGGCCGGCGACGCGTTCGCGGCCGGCCAGGTGCAGCTGTTCGAGATCCCCTCGGTCGAGGAGTACATGGACAACATCGTGGCGGCCTTCGTGCCGGACGCGCCCGTCCGCCCCGGCCACCCGATCGCGCTCGCCTACGGGCTCACCACGGTGGGAGCCGAGCCGGTGCCGGCGCTGCCCGGCACCCTCGCCCGCGTGATCTCGACCCGCATCGGCTCGCCCGACCGCCTGCGCCCGGTCGACCCGCCGATCCCCGGCCGGCGGCTGTACTGCATCGACTTCGCGGGGCCGGATCTGCCGCAGGGCGCCCTCGACGCCGAGGGGGCGGGCGTCGCCGCGATCGTCTCGGCCAGCGCCGGCACGATGCACGATCCCGTCGCCGCGCCGGTGCCGCAGACCGGGGGCTGGCGCATCTACGTCGAGTGGCGCCCCCCCGCCGCGATGCCCCCGGGCGACGTGGTGCTGCGCGCCCACCTCACCCGGGCCGGGCGCCGCATCAGCGAGACCTGGGACGCGGCGGCGTAGGCGCGCGCGGGCGGGCGAACCCCGGAAAGGCCTCACTTCGCCCTCGCTTCACCGGAGGCGGGCCCTCCCGACCTCGGCGGGCGCGCCCGGAGCGCGGGCAGGCCCCGGATCCGTGCGGGGCCGGGGGGAGGCGCGGCCGCCCGCGCCTCGGCATCGGTGTTCACCCCAGGTTGCCCTCGGCGCGCCGACCCGTCAAACCTTGACGTCTCGTCGCGACAACGTTCGGCGGATGGGGACCGACGCGGGGGAGGAAGGGCGGAGCCAGCGTGGACGGGGACGATTCCGAAGGGCCGCCGCGCCGCCGCCGCCGCCACCTGCCGGGTGCCGAGCGCGAGCGGCAGATCGTCGAGGCGGCGACCCGCTTCTTCGCCGAGCAGGGCTTCGGCGGCCAGACCCGCGAGCTCGCCGCGCGGATGGGCATCACCCACTCGGCGATCTTCCGCTACTTCCCAACCAAGGAAGCGCTGATCGAGCGGGTCTACGACCGGGTCTTCGTCGCGCGCTGGAACCCGGATTGGGGCCCGATGGTGCGGGACCGCAGCCATCCGCTGGAGGCGCGGCTGGTGCGGTTCTACCAGGAATACGCCGCCCGGATCTTCGACTACGAATGGGTGCGGATCTTCGTGTTCGCCGGCCTGCGCTCGGTCGACATCACCCCGCGCTACCTAGCCATCCTGCGCGAGGCGCTGATCCTGCCCGTCTGCGCCGAGTTACGGGTCGAATTCGGCCTCGCGCCGCCCGAGGTGCTGCCGTTCCAGGAGCGCGAGATCGAGGCGGTCTGGGCGCTGCACGGCCAGGTGTTCTACATCGCGGTGCGCAAGTACGTGTACAACCTGCCGACCCCCGACGACGTCGGCCCGATCCTCGCCGACGACGTGCTCGTGTTCATGCGCGGCGCGCCGACGCTGTTCCGGGCGATCCACGCGGACGCGGCAGCGCTGCGCGGGTCGGCGGAGCCGGGCTGACACAGGTTCGAACGGATCGTTCGCATCGCCGACTCGGCCCCCTCTCCCGTTCGGGACGAGGGGACCCGCGCCGCCTCCGGCTGAAGCGGGGATCCGCGAACCCGACCACGCTGGCGAAGCGGCGCGATCGCATCGTCCCTATCGGAACGCCGCCCGGTCACGGCGCGCGCGCTTCGCGAAGCGTCCATTCTCCGGATACGCGGCGTCGAACTCCGCATCGAATGCCTTCGCGATCAGATCGGCGAAGGCGATTTGCACGTGACTGGGTCGCGCTCTCATCGGCCGGCATGCGTTGTGCGGGTTTCCTCGAAACCGGTACAACAGAACCGCAGGGTCCGAACCTCGTGGCCGGGGTGTGGACGCGGCCCCGAGGCGAAGGTGCCGGGCGGCCGATGGACGACCGCTCTCGGGGGACATCGACGGCCGTCCGCAGGCGCGGCATGGGCCGGATGCAAGCCATCGTCATGAAGGCCATCCGCCGACATCTCACGCCGTGCGGTCCCCCGCCCCGAGCTCGCCGCGGTCCCGGTGGCACGCCACCTCATGCTCCGGCCCCACCGAGCGGCGCAGCGGAAGCTCGGTGCGGCAGACGGCGATCGCGGCCGGGCAGCGCGGGTGGAACGGGCAGCCGGGCGGGGGCGCGAGCGGGGACGGCGGCTCCCCGGGGAGCGCCTGGAACCGGCGCTTGCCCGGCACCAGCTTCGGCGTCTGAGCGAGCAGGCTGATCGTGTAGGGGTGGGCGGGGGCGCAGAACAGGGTCTCGGCCGGCGCCACCTCGACGAGGCGGCCGAGATACATCACCGCCACGCGCGAGGCGACGTGGGCGATCACCCCGAGGTCGTGGCTGACGAACAGGTAGGTCAGGCCGAGGTCGCGGCGGAGCTCCAGGAACAGGTTCAGCACCTGCGCCTGGATCGAGACGTCGAGCGCCGCCACCGACTCGTCGCAGACCAGCATCCGCGGCTTCACCGCCAGGGCCCGCGCGATGCCGATGCGGGCGCGCTGGCCGCCGGAGAACTGGTGCGGGTAGCGCGCCATCGCGTCGGCCCCGAGGCTGACCCGGGCGAGCTGGTCGGCCACGTAGGCGCGCTTGTCGCGGGCCGCGACGAGGCCGTGGGCGACGGGGGCCTCGCCGACGATGTCGAGCACCCGCAGGCGCGGGTTGAGGGACGCGGTGGCGTCCTGGAAGATCATCTGGACGGACAGCGCGGCCGCGCGGCGTTCCGCGGCGCTCGACCCGGCAAGGTCGCGCCCGTCCCGCAGCACCCGGCCCCGGCTCGGGGCGTGGAGGCCGGCCGCAAGCCGCGCCAGGGTGGATTTCCCGCAGCCGGATTCGCCGACGAGCCCGACCACCTCGCCGGCTCCGATCGCGAGGTCGACCTCGGTCACGGCCTGCACCGCGCTCGGCGGCCGGCGCTCGCCCAGCAACCCGGCGAGCCGGGCGGCCAGCGACGGGCTCGACCCGAACCGCTTCGAGACGCCCTCGAGGCTGACCAAAGGTTTCACGTGAAACGCGCCGGCTGGAGGGGATGGCGGCAGAGGGCGAACCGCGACGGCTCGGCGCGCGCGGTCGGTGGCGGCACGGCGCAGTCCGGCGTGGCGCAGGCGCAGCGCGGGGCGAAGGCGCAGCCCGGCGGGCGGTCCGTCAGCGCGGGCGCCATGCCGGGGATCTGCGCCAGCGGCACGCCGCGGGCGTTGCGGCTCGGGGCGGAGGCGATCAGCCCGGCGCTGTAGGGATGCAGCGGCGCCTCGATGACGTCGGCCACCGGCCCGGCCTCGACGATGCGGCCGGCATACATCACGCAGAGCCTGTCGCTGAGCCCGGCCACCACCGCGAGGTCGTGGGTGATCCAGATCAGGGCGGTGCCCATCTCGGCGCAGAGACCCTGCGCCTCGGCCAGGATCTGCGCCTGGATCGTCACGTCGAGGGCCGTCGTCGGCTCGTCGGCGATGAGCAGGGCCGGCGCGTGCAGCAGCGCGATGGCGATGGCGATGCGCTGGCGCATCCCGCCCGAGAGCTGGTGCGGATAGGCGCGCAGGCGCGCGTCGGGTGCCGGGATCCCGACCTTGACCAGGGCCTCGCGCGCCCGCGCCCGGGCGGCCGCCGCCCCGACGCGCTCGTGCGCGCGGATCGCCTCGACCACCTGGGTCTCGACCCGCAGCACCGGGTTCAGGGTGGTCATCGGGTCCTGGAAGATCATCGCCATCCGCCTGCCGCGCAGCGGCCGGAGCTCGGCCTCCGGCAGACCGGCGATGTCGCGACCCTCGAGCAGGATCCGGCCGCCCGAGACCCGGCCGGGCGCCTCGATCAGCCCCATCAGCGCGAGCCCGGTCACCGACTTGCCCGAGCCGGATTCGCCGACGAGCCCCAGCACCTCGCCGCGGCCCACGGTGAGGCTCACCCGGTCGACGGCGACGTGCTCGCGCCCGCCGGCTTTGAAGCTCACGCTGAGGTCTTCGAGGGCGAGGACGGGGGCGGTCATGGCGCATTCCCCTGCCCGACGCCGCTTGCCTCCCCCCTCTGCGGGCTCGCGGAGGCGCGCATGCCCGCGCGTCGGCAGACGGACGGATTGCGCGAAGCACCACGCAGCCCCCTCTCCCGAACGGAAGAGGGAACCCGCGCCACCTCGGGAATGCGTGGCGAAACATGTGACCGCGATCGCCCGCCGGGGCCGGAAGGGATGTGCACGGACAGAATTCTTCGGCCGGTCCCGGAGGGTATCAATCCGAAAACCTCGGGTTCAGCACGTCGCGCAGCCGGTCGCCGACGAGGTTGATCGCGACGATGACCGCCACCAGCGCCAGGCCGGGGAAGGTCGAGATCCAGTACTTGCCCGAGAGCAGGTAGTCGTAGCCGTTCTTGATCAGCAGCCCGAGGGAGGGCTCGGTCACCGGCACGCCGACGCCGAGGAAGGACAAGGTCGCCTCGAGCGCGATGGCGTGCGCCACCTGCATCGTCGCCACCACGATCACCGGGGCCGAGCAGTTCGGCAGCAGGTGGCGGAAGATCAGGCTGCGGCGCGGCAGCGCGAGCGCGCGGGCGGCCTCCATGTACTCGCGCCGGCGCTCGACCAGGGCGGTCGCCCGGATGGCGCGGGCGTAGTAGGCCCATTGCACGGCGATCAGGGCGATCACCACCTTGTCCACGCCGCGGCCGAAGGCGGCGAGCAGCACCAGCGCGATCAGGATCGCCGGGAACGAGAGCTGCAGGTCGGCGAGCCGCATCAGCACGGCATCGACCCGGCCGCCGGCGTTGGCCGCGAGCACGCCGATCGTGGAGCCGAGCGTCGCCGCGACCAGGGTCGCCGAGAGGCTGACGACGAGGGAGACGCGCAGGCCGTAGAGGATGGCCGAGAGCATGTCGCGCCCCTGCGCGTCGGTGCCGAGCGCGTACAGCATCCCGGAGACGCTGCGGCTGCCGGGGGGCAGGGTGCCGTCCATCACGTCGAGGTTGGCGAGGTCGTAGGGGTCCTGCGGCGCGATCCAGGGGGCGAGGCAGGCGGCGAGGACCGTCAGCACCAGGGCCGCCAAGCCGAGCGCCGCGCCGGGGCTGCGGACGAACGCACGCACGTGCGCCCGCCAGACCGGCTCGGCCGCGGCGGCGACCGGCCGCGCGGCGGGCGGCCCGCCGGCCGTTGGGAGCGTCTCGCCCGTGCTCACGCGGCCTCCGACAGGCGGACCCGCGGGTCGAGGGCGGCGTAGATCAGGTCGACGATCAGGTTGATGACCACGAACAGGCACACGGTCAGCATCAGGTAGGCGACGATGACCGGGCGATCGAGCCGGTTGATCGAGTCGATCAGGAGCTTGCCGATGCCGGGCCAGGCGAACACCGTCTCGGTGACGACGGCGAAGGCGATCATCGAGCCGAGCTCGAGGCCGATCACGGTGACCACCGGAAGCAGGATGTTCTTCAGGACGTGCACGCCGACGATGCGGGCCGGCGACAGCCCCTTGGCGCGGGCGAAGCGCACGTAGTCCTGCAGCATCGCCTCGCGGGTGCCGGCGCGCGCCAGCCGGATCACCACCGCGAGCTTGAACAGCGCCAGGTTCACCGCCGGCAGCACGAGGTGGCGCAGGCCGTCGAGCGTCAGGAGCCCGGTCTCGATGCCGAGCACGTTGACGGTCTCGCCGCGGCCGCCGGCCGGAAACCAGCCGAGCGTCACGGCGAAGACCAGCACCAGCATCAGGCCCTGCCAGAAGTTCGGCAGCGAGAACGCCAGGATCGAGCCGGTCATGATCGTCCGGCCGGTGCCCGAGCTCGGCTTGAGGCCGGCCCAGAGCCCGAGCGGCAGGCCGACCGCGACCGCGAGCACCAGGGCGGTGAGCGCCAGCTCCAGCGTCGCCGGCAGGCGCTGCAGGATCACCGACAGGGCGGGCTCGTTGTAGACGAACGAGCGCCCGAGATCCCCGTGCAGCGCGCGCCAGGCGAAGGTGCCGAACTGCACCGGCAGCGACCGGTCGAGCCCGAGCCGGGCACCGATGGCGGCGCGCTCGTCCGGCGTCGCGTCGGGCGCGGCCAGCATGTCGATCGGATCGGCGATGGCGTAGACGCCGACGAACACCAGCGTCGCCATCGCCGCGACGGTGACGAGCGCCTGGCCGAAGCGCTGGATCAGGTAGGTCAGCATGCAGGTACGCCGCCGAACGGGGCGCGGGTCCCCTCTCCCCGCACGCGGGGAGAGGCCCGGCTGCACCCCGTCGTGCAGCCGGGAAGCGCAGGCGAAGCCGGAGCGATGGTGAGGGGACGCGAACGGACGAGGCTCCGCCGTCGAAGCCCCCTCACCGTCGGCTGCCGCCTCGCCGCGCCGACGACGCGGTCCTCGCGGCCCTCTCCCCGCGTGCGGGGAGAGGGGATGCCCGGCGCCCGGAAATCCCGATCCCTCACTTCACCACCGCGACGTCCATCGCCAGCGTGTACTGGTCGATCCGCGGCGTGTAGCGCAGGCCCTTCACCGTGGCCCAGGGGGTGACCTCGAAGTGGAGCGGGATCAGCGGGTAGTCCGCCATGGCGAGCGCGGAGGCCCGGCGCAGCAGGGCGGAGCGCTCATTCTCGTCGAAGGTGCGCATCGCCTCGATGGTGAGGCGGTCGACCTCGCGGTTGCAGTAGCGGCCGCGGTTGGTGAAGCCGCGGCCGGATTCGGGATCGAAGCACAGCAGCAGCGAATTCAGCGAGTTCGACATCTCGCCGGAATCGGCGCCCCAGCCGGCGAGGTAGGCCGAGAACGAGAAGGTGTTGCGCCGGGTGAAGAAGGTCGACGCGGTCGCGGCGTCGAGGCTCGTCTTCACGCCGATCCGGCTCCACATCTGGGCCACCGCCTGCGCGATCTTCTCGTCGTTGATGTAGCGGTCGTTCGGCGTGCCGAGCGTGATCTCGAAGCCGTTCGGGTAGCCGGCCTGGGCCAGGAGGTCCTTAGCCGCCTTCGGATCGTAGGCGACGACGGGGAAGTCCTTGGTCGTGCCGGCCAGCGGGAACGGCAGCAGCTCGCCTGCGCCCTGCGCCACCCCGCCCATCACCCGCTCGACGACGGCCTTGCGGTCGATCGCCTTGGACAAAGCCTCGCGCACGCGCCGGTCGAGCAGCGGGTTCTTGTCCGGCGGCGCAGCCTTGTCGGTGCCGCGGATCGTCGGCGTCTTCCAGCCCGGGCCGTCGAACTGGTCGAGGTGGATGTAGATGATGCGGTTCGACAGGCCCTTGGCGACGGTGAAGCCCGCCGCCTCGATCCGCGGCAGGTCCTGGATCGCCGGGTTCTCGATCAGGTCCGCGTCGCCGGCGAGCAGCGCCGCCACCCGCGGGCCGGTGGAGACGATCGGCTTCATCGTCACCGTGTCGAAGGCGGGCGCCGCGCCCCAGTAGGTCGGGTTCCGGGCCAGCACGACCTGGGTGCCGCGCACGTACTCCTTGAGCGCATAGGGGCCGGTGCCGACGGCGACCTTGGGGTTGCCGAAATCGGTGGATTTCGGCGGCGTGCCCATGCCGGCGCACCCGCCCTTGGCGAAGGTGACCGGGCCGGGCGCGCCCGAGGCCTTGGCGCTGAGCATGCCGAGCGCGGTGATGTTGGTCGGCAGCAGCGGCAGCGGCTCGGCGGTCCTGATCACCACGGTCAGCGGATCGGGCGCGGTGACGCTCTCGAACGGCCGGACGAAGGTGGCGAAGGAGGAGGGCGAGTTCTCCACCAGCGGGATGCGGCAGAAGGTGTAGATCACGTCGTTGGCGGAGAACGGCGTGCCGTCCGAGAAGGTGACGTTCGGGCGCAGCCTGAACGTCCAGGTATGCGCGTCGTCGGCCGTCCAGGCGAGCGCCAGCGCGGGCAGCACCGTCATCGCGGGGTCGGTGGTGACCAGGCCCTCGAAGATGTGGCGCCGCAGCGCGTTGTTGGGGCCGAGGTTGTGGAAATGCGGGTCGATCGACGTGGCTTCCGCGGCGAGGCCGATGCGCAGGTCGCGCGCCGCGGCGCCCAGCGGCCCGCCCGCGGATGCCAGCGCCCATCCGCACAGGACGGCGCGCGACAAGGTCCGGCACGGACGGCGGCGCGTCTCGATCATCGACGGTTCCGTGTAGAAGGAGCGGGCACGCGAGGGTGGCGCATCGACGGCGCGAGAGCATTTTCGAGCGAGGCGGCGTCCGGCTCGCTTGAAGACAATGCGATCCCGCACCCTGGATAGAGCCTGTTTCGTGATCCATCGATCACGGGACAGGCTCTAGCGTCAATCGTGCCAATCCTCGGGTCGGAGCGTTTTCAGGCGGGGCGGATGCCGTCTCGCGTGTGACGATGCGACCCCACAAGACGTGCGACCCGGTTTCGCGATCCGAGGATCGTGGGCCAGGCTCGCGCCACACCGGTCAAGGACACGCGCAATGGGTATGAAGACGACGTTCGTGGTCCAGACCTTCGTGGTCAAGCGCAAGCGCCTGGTGCCCGGCGACCGCGAGGTGGCGCCGACAGAGAGCGGGGCGCTGAAGAAGGCGGAAGCGATGTCCGGGCGGATGCCCGGCACCGCGGCGCTGAAGGTGGTGGCCGACGACGAGACCGGCGAGCTGGAAAGCGCGACGATCCTGGCGAGCTTCGGCGAGGTGCCCGAGGACTTCGCGGAGAGCCTGCAGGGCGGCTGACGGCAACGGGAACGCGAAAGGCGGAGCGGGCCGCCCGGCCCGCTCCGCCTCCATCAGGGTCCGCGCGGCCTTCAGCGGCCGCTGGGCGCCGCGCCGCTGCCGGTGGTGCCGTTGCCGCTGCCGCTGCCGGCGGGCGAGCCCGCGGTGCTGGTCGAGGGGCCGCCGCTGGCGCCGGGGGGCGGCGCACCGGCGCCCGGGGCCATGGTGCCCGAGCCGCCCATGGTGCCCGAACCGCTCATGGTGCCGCCGGTCGATCCCGCCGTGCCCGCGCCGCTGCCCGAATTCACGGTGCCGCCCGCGCTGGGCCCGGCGCCCGGGCTGCCGGTCTGGGCGAAGGCGGTGCCGCCGAGCGGCAGGATCAGGCAGGTGGCGAGCGCGAGAATCTTGTACGACATCAAGTTTCCTCCTGGTTTCTATATGGGAGCAACGGTGTCGCGGCCGGCTTGTTCAATATCGATCGCTGCAGCCGCAGGTTCGGGCTGCCCCCGGCGGCATCGCAGGCCGGCCCTGATCGCCCCTTCCATCCTCCCCCGTGCCGCCCGGCGCTTTGACACGGGGGAAGGCATCGCGGACACGGTAGAAAGGCATCGCAGGCACGGGAAAGGCATGGCGCGACCCGCCGGCGCCGACGGGGAGCCCCGCCGCATGATCGAGCCCAAACCGGTCTTCGACGACCTCACCGCCTTCCACCTCGCCCGCGGCATCGCGCGCTGGGGCTGGACCGTGGGGGCGCACAGCTACGGCAATCCGCGGGTGCTGGAGCCGGAATCGGCCCGGCTCCACATCGGCCGGTTCTGCTCGATCGGGCCGAACGTCACCATCGCGCTTGGCAACCACCGCACCGACCTCGTCACCACCTACCCGTTCAAGGCGCTCGCCGCCTTCTGGCCGAACGCGGCGGCCGGCGCGCACGACCACGCCACCCGCGGCGACGTCGTCCTCGGCGACGAGGTCTGGCTCGGGGCCAACAGCACGATCCTGTCGGGCGTCACCATCGGCAGCGGCGCCGTGGTCGGCGCGGGCGCGGTGGTGCGCCGCGACGTGCCACCCTACGCCCTCGTCACCGGAAACCCGGCGACCGTCCTGCGCTACCGCTTCGATCCGGAGACCATCGCGCGCCTGCTGGAGGTGTGCTGGTGGGCCTGGGACGACGCCCGGATCGCGGACCACCTGCCGCTGATCCTCGGTGCCGACATCGCGGCGTTCCTGGCGCGGGCCGAGGCCGCGCCGAAGCGCCCGCGCCGGCCGCGAAAGCCGAAACCCGCCGGATGAGCGCCGGCCGGCGCGCGAGCCGCGCCGTTGCGCGCGGGGGCCGGTTCTCGCTATCCCTCCCGGCACCACCCCCGGCCGCCGCAGCCCGGCACGAAGGACCGAATGCAAGCCGCACCGACGCCCACGGACATCCTCGCCACGCTGGTGGCGTTCGACACCACCAGCGCGCTGACGAACCTGCCGCTGGTCGACTGGGTCCAGGATTTCGCGGGCTCGCACGGCGCCGCGGTCGAGCGGGTGATGGACGAGACGGGGGAGAAGGCTGCCCTGTGGATCACGGTCGGGCCGGCCGGCGTGCCGGGCTACGTGCTCTCCGGGCACAGCGACGTGGTGCCGGTGGCCGGCCAGGACTGGAGCCACGACCCGTTCCGGCTGACCGAGGCCGACGGCCGGCTCTACGGGCGCGGCACCTCGGACATGAAGGGGTTCGTCGCCGTCTGCCTCGCGCTCCTGCCGGAGATGGCGGCGGCGCCCCTCGTCCGGCCGCTCCACCTGGCCCTGTCCTACGACGAGGAGGTCGGCTGCCTCGGCGTGCGCCCGCTGATCGCGCGGATGCGGGCGATGGGCCTCGCGCCGCTGGGATGCTTCGTCGGCGAACCGACCGGGATGGCGGTCGTCACCGGGCACAAGGGCAAGCACGCCGCCCGCGTCACCTTCCGCGGCAAGGCCTGCCACTCGGCGCTGGCGCCGGCCGGCGTCAACGCGGTCGAGTACGCCGCGCGCTTCATCCTCCACGTCAGGCAGATGGCCGACGCGCTGGCGGCATCCGGCGCGCGCGATCCGCTCTACGACGTGCCCCACACCACCGGGCTCAGCAGCGTCGTCCACGGCGGCACCGCCCTCAACATCGTGCCGGACCGCTGCAGCGTCGACTTCGAGTTCCGGGCCATCGGCGCGGACGATGCCGGTGCGCTGGCCCGGCGCGCGATCGCCTTCGCAACCGAGACCCTCGCCGCGGAGATGGCCGCGCGCGATCCCGCCTGCGGCGTCGCGGTCGCCCCGCTGATCGATTATCCCGGCCTCGAGACCGCGGCCGATTCGGCGCTGGTGACGCTGGCCAAGCGGCTCGCCGGCCGCAACGGCCACGCCAAGGTCTCGTTCGGCACCGAGGGCGGGCTGTTCCAGGCGCTCGGCGACGTGCCAGCGGTGGTGGTCGGCCCGGGCTCGATCGCCCGCGCCCACAAGGCCGACGAATTCATCACGCTCGCCGAGCTCGACGCCTGCGCCGCCTTCGTGCGCCGGCTGATCGCGGAGTGCTGCGAGGGCTGACGGCCCGCTCGCCCCGGCCTGCGGCGGCCCTATCTGACGAGCGATGCGCCGTCCCTTGCCCGCCGCGCCTTCCCTCCCCCCGACGGATCTCGGGCTTGCCCGAGATCCGCACCCCGTGTGCCCAAGTCGGGCAGGCCCGACTCGGGTACGGGGGAGGGTGGGCCTCGCGTCAGCGAGGGTCGGGAGAGGGGAGCGCCCTTTCAGGCATCGTCGCTCCCCTCTCCCGACCCGCTGCGCGGGCCACCCTCCCCCGCAGAGGGGGGAGGGAAGGGCACGCCCCTCATAGGATTCACCCCCATGCGCCAGAACAAGCTCGGCCGGACCGGCCTCTTCGTCTCGGAACTCTGCCTCGGCACGATGACCTTCGGCGGCGGGGAAGGGATGTGGCGGCAGATCGGTGCGCTCGACCAGGCGGAGGCCGAACGCCTCGTCGGCCGCGCGATCGATGCCGGGATCAATGTCGTCGACACCGCCGACGTCTACGCCGAGGGCCTGTCCGAGCAGATCACCGGCCAGGCGTTGAAGGCCCTCAAGGTGCCGCGCGAGAACGTGGTCGTCGCGACCAAGGCCTACGGCCCGACGGGGCCGGGCGCGAACAGCCGCGGGGCCTCGCGGGTGCATCTGCTCGACGCGGTGAAGGCCAGCCTGAAGCGGCTGCAGCTCGACCACATCGACCTCTACCAGATCCACGGCTTCGACCCGGCGACCCCGATCGAGGAGACGGTGCGGGCGCTCGACATCCTCGTCCAGCACGGCCACGTCCGCTACGTCGGCGTCTCGAACTGGGCGGCCTGGCAGATCGTGAAGGCGCTCGGCATCTCCGAGCGCGAGGGGCTGGCCCGCTTCGAGAGCCTGCAGGCCTACTACACGCTGGCCGGCCGCGACCTCGAGCGCGAGATCGTGCCGATGCTTCGGAGCGAGCGCCTCGGCCTGATGGTCTGGAGCCCGCTCGCCGGCGGCCTGCTCTCGGGCAAGTATTCCGGCGACGCCGCCGGCGAGGGCCGGCGCGCCGCCTTCGACTTCCCGCCGGTGGAGCGCGGCCGCGCCGAATCCTGCATCGACGCGATGCGGCCGATGGCGGCCGCCCGCAACGTCTCGATCGCGCAGATCGCGCTGGCGTGGCTGCTGCACCGGCGCGTGGTGTCGAGCGTCATCGTCGGCGCCAAGCGCATCGACCAGCTCGACGACAACATCGCCGCGACGCAGATCGAGCTGAGCGAACCCGAGCTCGACGCCCTCGATGCGGTCAGCGTGCTGCCGCGCGAATACCCGGGCTGGATGTTCGAAACGCAGGGGGCGCGGGCCAAGCAGCTGGCCGAGGCCGGGCGCAGGAATGCGCGCTAGCGAGAACCGACGGGTGCCGGCCGGCGATCTCCGCATCCCGGCCGCCATTGCCACGGCGGGGGTCGAGGCCTAGCTCGTGCGGGCCCCCTGAGAGGGCCGGCGCCGGGAATACCGGCGCGCGCCGCCTATCGTCGGAGACGCCCATCATGATCCGGACCCTCGCTCTGCCCGTCCTCGCGCTCGTCGCCGGCACGGTGCCGGGCTACGCCATCGACGTCGCCAAGACCGCCACGGTCGCCGCCCCGCCCGCCAAGGTCTGGCAGGCCATCGGCGACTTCTGCGGCATCGGCGACTGGCACCCGGCGGTGGAGAAGTGCGCGCTGTCCGAGAAGGACGGCATGAAGGTCCGCACCCTCTCGCTCAAGGGCGGCGGCACCCTCGTCGAGGAGCAGGTCTCCCGCGACGACAAGGTGATGAGCTACACCTACACGATCCTGTCCGGCCCGCTGCCGGTCTCCGACTACAAGTCGACGCTCTCGGTGGCGCCGGACGGCACCGGCTCGAAGCTGAGCTGGACCGGGACCTTCAACGCCAAGGGCGCCCCGGACACCGTCGCCACCGACGCGATCTCCGGCATCTACGAGTCGGGCCTGAAGGCCATCGCCGACAAGGCGAAGTAGGCCGGTTCGGTCGACGAACGAGCTGTTCCCTCCCCCCTCTGCGGGGGAGGGAAACCGCGAACGGCGATCGCGGATCGAGCACCACAATCGAAGCCTACGATTGACCGCCTGGCGGCGCGGGCTCAAAAACCGTCCGGCGCAAGCTGCGCCGTGTCAGGGAAAGCCGCCCGTGCCGACCAAGATTTCCGGATTCTCGCTCGCCGCCCTCCTCGCCGCCGCCGCGCTCGGCGGGTGCCAGCAGAAGGCCGCGGCGCCCGCCGTCGCCGTCGCGGGGGCGCCGGCCCCCGTGGTGCTGCCCCAGGGCTCCGGCTGCGGCCCGGCGATCGGCCGGACCCAGACCGTGGTCGACAGCGACGTCGCCACCGGCAACCTCAACAAGCCGGTCGGCGACCGGTTCAGCGCGGACCTCGCCCATGCCTCGGCAGCCTGCGCCGCCGGCCGCGACGGCGAGGCGCTGCACCTGCTCGCCGCCGCCAAGAGCCGCTACGGCTACCCGTAGGCCTCGTCCGGCGCGATGGTCCAGCGCGCGGCCGGGCCGATCGCACATCGCCCAACAGCAGGACGGCGCACCGCTCGCGGATGCGCCGTCCTGCGTTTCAGACCTGCCGCGGGCTCCGATCGAGCCCGCAACGTCCGCTCAGCGGCCGCCGCCGCTGCCGGTCGAGCCGATGCGCGAGGGCTGGCCCTCGTTGCCGGAGGCGGCCGAGTCGGTGGCGATGCCGTCGGCGGCGCGGCCGGTCGGCGAGTAGGTGGCGGCGCCTTCCTCGCCGGTCGAGTTGGTCTGGCGCGTGACCACGCCCGGCGCGCCCGGCGGCACGACGACGGTGGTGCCGGTCGGCGTCTCGATGACCTGGGCGACGGCGGGGGCGGCGACGCCGAGCGCGAGGGCGGCGGCGAGGGTGAGCTTGATCATGGGGGTGGGGCCTGGACGAGGGGACGGCGCATCGAGCGCCTGAGCCCGGACAACGTCGATTGCGCGCAATCGGTCCATGCGCGCGCGCGATGGACGTTATGTCGCCGCCCGGTGCGGAAGGGGGGAACCGCGCCGCCGGCGCCTCGCCTCCGGCGGCGGAGCGGCGCTCAGGTCACGAACAGCGGGTTCAGCCCGGCCTTGTGGAAGCCGTCCTCGGTGATCTTCAGGTCGAGGCCGTAGGAGGCGACGTCGTCGGCGACGGGGTCGAGCGCCGGGTCGCGGTGCTGGTGCAGGTGCTTGATGTAGCTGTGGCAGGTGCCGCAGGTCTCGACCTGGACGTCCTTCGAGAGCTCGTCGAGGCTCTGGTAGGTGATCGCCTCGCCCGAGCCGCAGGCGGTGCAGCGGATGCGGACGTGATTCCACTGGCTGCCGCAGAGCGAGCAGGCGAGGTAGCGCGCCTTGTCGGCCGGGGTCCAGGCGACGATCAGGCTCGCCACGGGAGCGCCGCCGCAGGCCGGGCAGACGCCGTCGGCCACCGGCTTCAGCGCCGACCGGTCGAGGCGGGCGGCGGCCTCCGACAGGCAGAGCTGGAGCGCGGCCGCGACGAACACGCATTCGGCCATGCGCTCGACCGGGAACGCGCCCTCGAACACCTGCACGCCGAGATCGAGGCGATCCTCCGGCGATGCGGATCGCAGCGCCGCCGCCGCGTCGTGGGCGGCCTGCGGCGCCGGCCCGAGGTCGAGGGCGGCGAGCAGCCCGTCCAGGCAGGCCAGGAAGGCGCCGGGCGCCTCCAGGCTGTGGCGCGAGAGCGGCGGCATGCCGTGCTCGAGCCGCAGGGCGCGGTCGGCATTCGGCTCGGTCTCGGGCTGCGGCACCTGTCCGGCGCGCGCGGTCTGAACCGAGGCCTGCGCCGTGGCGATGCGGGCGAGCAGGTCGAGGTAGCCGCCCATCGGATGGTCGGGGGCGAGGCGCTGCAGCCGCAGGGCGCGGTTCGCGAACAGGTCGGCCGGGACGGGGAGCTGGACGAAGGGCACCGAGCCGGCGATGCCGATCCGGTCGGGATCGGGCTGCAACTCGTGCAGCTTCTGGCGTTTCGGGGTTTTACCGGCGGTGTCGGCGGGATCTTGCGCGGCGGGATCTTGCCCCGCGGGCTCGGCCGCGGGGGTGCGCTTGAAGAAACGGGCCAAGGCGTCAGTGCCCGCGCTTGTCGGTGGAGCCGCGCTGGCGCTTGCCGCCGGCGATCTGCCGGAACCACTTGCGGTGGTGGCGATAGGCCCAGCCGCCGGTGACGGTGCCGCGCACCATCGCCCGGCCGGTGCCGCGCACCCAGATGCCGGCGTAGATGTGCACGACGATGATCGCGATGGCGATGACCGCGGCGAGCGAGTGCGCCAGCAGCGCCCAGCGCTTCGTCTCGATGACGGTGTACTGGTAGAAGTACTGGTCCCAGATCACCAGCCCGGTGACAAACATGATCCCGATCAGCGCGGTCTGGCCCCAGAACACGCCCTTCTGGCCGGCATTGTACTTGCCGAGCTCGGGCAGCCGGTCCTCGCGGTTGGTGACCACGTCGCCGATCTTCATCGACCAGGCGACGTCGTCCTTGTTGGGGATGTTGAGCTTCCAGAAGCGCAGGAACAGCAGCGCGAAGCTGACCGCCAGCGCCACGCCGAACCACGGGTGGATCGCCCGCGTCGCCTGGCCCCCGCCGAAGATGCCGGTGAGCGAGAACAGGTACGGCGTGAACATCGCCAGGCCGGAGAGGGTCAGCAGGGTGAACAGGATCGCGGTGATCCAGTGGTTGACGCGCTGCAGGCCGGTGTAGCGGGGAACGTACAGGATCTCCGGCGCCTCGTGCACCTCGCGCAAGGGGCGGGCATCGCCGTCTCGGATGTCGGTGTGAACGGTCATCGGGTCTGCTTCTCTCGACCTGGAGCATCGTCCACGATCTCCCGATCGCGGACAAGGCTCGCGCTTATCGTAGGGCCGCGTCGTCCTCGCGCGCCGGGATCCGCCGCGCGCGATCGATGCGCCCGTGGCCCCGAACGGGAGCCGGGAGGCCGGCGCGCCCTCGGCGGCGCCGGCCTCCCGTGCCCGTCAGTGCGGCCGGGCCTCGCCGCTCTCGGCGTCGCGGCGCTTCTCGTGGTCGTACTCGATCGCCTCTTCCTCCTCCTCAGCGACGACCTCGTTCGGCCCCGCCGTGACGTAGTGGAAGAACCCGGCGACCGCCGCGAAGCCCATCGCGGCGAGCCCGAACACCTTGGCGCCGCCCTTCCAGAAGGCGACCAGCGGCGAGATCTTCGGGTCGAGCGGCAGGCCGGCATAGAGCTGCGGCTTGTCGGCGTGGTGGAGCACGTACATCACGTGCGTGCCGCCGACGCCGGCCGGGTCGTACAGGCCGGCATGCTCGAAGCCGCGCGACTTGAGGTCCTCGACCCGGTCGTGCGCCTGCTCGATCATCGCGGCCTTGGTGCCGAACATGATCGAGCCGGTCGGGCACGCCTTGGCGCAGGCGGGCGCCTGGCCGACGGCGACGCGGTCCGAGCACAGCGTGCACTTGTACGCCTTGTGGTCCTTCTCGGAGATGCGCGGGATGTTGAACGGGCAGCCCTTCACGCAGTAGCCGCAGCCGATGCAGTTCTCCTCGATGAAGTCGACGATGCCGTTGGAGTACTGCACGATCGCGCCGGGGGACGGGCACGCCTTGAGGCAGCCCGGATCCGTGCAGTGCATGCAGCCGTCCTTGCGGATCAGCCATTCGAGGTTGTTGGTCGCCTCGTTCTCGTACTCGGTGAACCGCATCAGGGTCCACGTCTTGGGCGTGAGGTCGTGCGGGTTGTCGTAGACGCCGACGTTGACGCCGACGTCGTCGCGCAGGTCGTTCCACTCCTCGCAGGCCGACTGGCAGGCCTTGCAGCCGATGCACTTCGACACGTCGATGAGCTTGGCGACCTCCATGTGCGAGCGGATGGCCGGCGGCGTCTCCGTGGAGGCGGAGCGCTGCCGGATGTCGAGGGAGCTGTAATCGGCCATGGTCTGATGCTCCCCTTACGCGACGGCGTCAGCAGGAGGCGTCGTCGCCTCGATGTTGACGAGCCACGCCTTGAACTCGGGCGTCTCGGTGTTGGCGTCGCCGACCACCGGGGTGAGCGAGTTCGGGTGCCATCCTTTCTTCGTCTGGCCCATGAAGCCCCAATGCTGCGGGATGCCGACCACGTGGACGGCCTTCCCGTCGCACATCAGCGGCTTGATGCGCTTGGTGACGACCGCCTTGGCCTTGAGCGAGCCGCGCTTGGACCAGACCCGGACCCAGCCGCCCTTGACGATGCCCTTCTCCTTCGCGAGCTGCTCGGAGATCTCGACGAAGGCCTCCGGCTGGAGGATCGCGTTGATCCGGGCGTGCTTGGTCCAGCCGTGGAAGTGCTCGGTCAGCCGGTAGCTCGTCGCCGCGTAGGGGAACTCCTCCGAGGTGCCGAGATCGGCCAGGTCGTCCTTGAAGATCCGCGACGCCGGGTTGCCCTTCACCCGCGGGAACGGGATGTTGGCCATCGGCGACTCGAACGGCTCGTAGTGCGTCGGGAACGGCCCGTCGCGCATCAGGCCGCGGGTCCACAGGCGGGCGACGCCCTCCTGGTTGAGGATGAACGGGCCGACGCCCTTATCGGGGGCGACGGTGACGCCGTAATCCGGCACGTCGAAGCCGACCCACTGCTTGCCGTTCCACTCGATGAGCTTCTTCTTCTCCGACCACGGCTTCCCTTCCGGGTCGCACGAGGCGCGGTTGTAGAGCACGCGGCGGTTGGCCGGCCAGGCGAAGGCCCAGTTCGGCGCGATGCCGCGGTCGCCGGGATCGGTGTTGTCCCGGCGGGCCATGGTGTTGCCCTTCTCCGTGTAGCAGCCCGAGTAGACCCAGCAGCCGCAGGCCGTGGTGCCGTCGTCCTTGAGCTGGGCGAAGCCGTCGACCTGGCGCCCGGCCGGCAGGGTCTGCCCGTCGAGGCCCGGCGTCGGGGCGAGCGTGTAGCCGTTCAGCTCGCGCGCGAGCTCGACCGGGGTCGGCTCGTGGGCGATCGCGTAGTTCCAGGTCAGGTTGAGCATCGCGTCCGGGAAGGCGCCGCCCTCCTTCTGGTACATCTCCTTCATGCGCAGGAAGATGCCCGCCATGATGTCGATGTCGGGCTTGCACTCGCCCGGCGCGTCCTGGGCCTGCCAGTGCCATTGCAGCCAGCGGCTAGAGTTGGAGAGCGAGCCCTCCTCCTCGGCGAACAGCGTCGTCGGCAGCTCGAACACCTCGGTCTGGATCGAGGCGGTGTCGACGTCGTTGTACTCGCCGTGGTTCTCCCAGAACCGTGCGGTCTCGGTCTTGAGCGGATCCATCACCACGATGAACTTCATCTTGGAGAAGGCTTCCGTCATCTTGGCGCGATTGGGGAACGACAGCAGGGGGTTGAAGCCCTGGATGATGTACCCGGTCATCTTGCCTTGCTTCGCCAGCTCGAAGCCGCGCAGCACGTCGTAGGTCGGCACGTCGAGCTTGGGCAGGTAGTCGTAGGCCCAGTCGTTCTCCTTGGTCGCCTTCTCGCCCCACATCGCCTTCTGGAACGAGACGAAGAACTTGTTGTAGTTCGACCAGTAGCTGGTCTGGCCCGGGCGCAGCGGCTTGAACTGCCGCTTCTCGGCGTAGGACTGGTAGGTCGGCTCCTTCTCGATCGGGATGTTCAGGTAGCCGGGGATGAGGTTCGACATCAGCCCGATGTCGGTCAGCCCCTGGATGTTGGAGTGGCCGCGCAGCGCCTGCATGCCGCCGCCCAGCATCCCGATGTTGCCGAGCAGGGTCTGCACGATGCACATCGAGCGGATGTTCTGCGAGCCCTTCGAGTGGTGGGTCCAGCCGAGCGCGTAGAGCGAGGCCATCGTCCGGTCGGGCGTCGAGGTCGTGGCGATGAGCTCGCAGACCTTGAGGAAGGTCTCCTGCGGCGAGCCGCAGATCCGCGACACCATCTCGGGCGTGTAGAGCGCGACGTGCTTCTTCAGGAGCTGCATCACGCAGCGCGGGTGCTGCATCGTCTCGTCGACGACCGCGTAGCCGTCCGGCCCGATCTCGTAGTCCCAGGTCGACTTGTCGTAGTCGCGCTTCTCCGGATCGTAGCCGGAGAACAGCCCGTCCTGGAAGTCGTAGCCCTCGCGCACGACGTAGCCGGCGTTGGAATACGCCGCGACGTAGCGGTGCTGCAGCTTGTCGTTGTCGAGCAGGTACTTGGCCACGCCCGACAGGAACGCGATGTCGGTCCCCTGGCGGATCGGGCAGTACAGGTCGGCCACCGACGCGGTGCGCGTGAAGCGCGGGTCGACGACGATCAGCTTGGCGTTGTTGTGGGCCTTGGCCTCGACCACCCACTTGAAGCCGCAGGGATGCGCCTCAGCGGCATTGCCGCCCATGACGGTGATGACGTCCGCGTGCTTGATGTCCATCCAGAGGTTGGTCATCGCACCGCGGCCGAAGGAGGGCGCCAGACTGGCGACCGATGGGCCGTGTCAAACCCTGGCCTGGTTGTCGAAGACCAGGGCCCCCATGCTTCGGACCGTCTTGTAGGTCAGCCACGCGGTCTCGTTGGAGGTCGCGGAGGCGCCGAGGAAGCCCATCGTGGTCCAGCGGTTGACCGTGAGGTCGCCGTTCTTGGCCACGAAGTTCTTGTCGCGGTCCTCCTTCATCAGCCGGGCGATCCGCTCGAAGGCGAATTCCCAGGAGACGCGCTTGAACTCCTTCGCGCCGGCCTCGCGGTGCAGCGGGTACTTCGTCCGGGTCTCGGCCTGGATGAAGTCGAGCAGCGCCGAGCCCTTCGGGCAGAGCGTGCCGCGGTTGATCGGGTGATCGGGATCGCCCTCGACGTGCATCACCGCCGAGCGGGCGTTCTTCGACTTGTCGCCGAGGCTGTAGAGGATGATGCCGCAGGCGACCGAGCAGTAGGGGCAGGTATTGCGGGTCTCGCGCATCTGCGCGAGCTTGAAGGGGCGCACCGCCGCCGCCATCGCCGGCTCGAGGCCGCCGAAGCCGAGGGCGCCGAGCGAGCCGCCCGCGAGGGTGACGGCGCCACCCTTCAGCAGGCCGCGGCGAGAGACCTGAATCGTCATCCGTCCATCCCGATCAGAACTGGAGTTATTCCAGCATGCATCCCAGGATTGGCGCGCCGAGGCAAGTGCGGTTCCGTGACACAGATCGTCGGTCTGTCGCCGTCGGGGCCGCCACGATTTGCCGGCCCAATCCATCCCGCGGCGGCTGCAATATTTTGCCGGGCCCGAGCCTGGCCGGAGCAAGACTTGGTTTAAGGACGTCTTACTTGGACGGCGAGGCCGGGTTCTGGCCCGAGGGGCCCGGGGTGCGGTGATCGAGCGGCGCCTGCGGCTCGGTGCCGGAGGAGGACCCGGTCGAGGCGCCCGGCACGTCGCGGTTGCGGTTCTCGGCCGTCGCGTTGCCGCCGGGATTGGGCGCGTCCTTGGCCGCCGATTCCTCCCGCGGCACGGGGGCCTGGCTCCAGCCGTCGTTGGCGCTGCGGGACTTGTCGCCCATCGCATCGACGCCCTTGATCTCGCCGGGCTTGGTCTGGGCGTGCCCGGGGGTGCAGGCGAGCGCGATCGCCAGGGCGGCGGCGGCGGAGATGAGGCGGGGGAGGAGCACGCGCGGGGTCCGGGGTTCTGGATCGGGGAATCGACGGGATCTCAACCGGCCAACAATCCCCCGCCGCGCACGGTTCCGATTCCGCGACATCTGCGGCCTGCCGGTGACGAGGCCTTAACCAAGCTTTGCCATTCTGCCGAGATGTCGGAATGGCGTGAGGGTCCGGTGGTCATGGCGAAGCCGCAGACGTCCCGGCCGGGCGAGACGCCCCAGACCCAGCCGCCGCTGAACCCGAGCGTGCGCCGCCACCTCGGCCAAAACCTGCGCAACCTCTACGCCGACACCCTCTCCGCCCCGGTGAGCGAGCGCCTCGAAGCGCTGATCGCGCAGCTGGACCGCCCGAAGGGCTGAGGAAGCCTCGGCGCGAGGGTCTTCGCTCTGCGGCTCGGTTTCCGGGGGTCGCCTGGGGGTGGCGAGCGGCCGAAAAGCTGCCGTTCGACCATCGGCCTGGGCCGGCGCCGCGATCCGCGCGCTCATGGGCCGGAAGGCGCCATGCTCCGCAAAGCCGTGCCGACGGCCGGTGCCCGCGCACGGGCACCGGTGCGGGCGTCGCAGAGGTCCCGGGCGCGCAGGGCAAGGGTCGCGGGCGCGCAGGGCAAGACGGTCGGTCACCCCGGCTCGCGCAGGTTCGTGAAGTTCGCGACGATGCCGGGCGCCCGGCTGCCCTTCCGGGACGAGGCCATCAACCGGACGTGGTAGCGGGCGCCGTCCGCGCCCTCGATCGTCCGCTCGGAGGGCCGGCGCGTCGCCAGCACCGTCGGGATCTCGTCCGACAGCCACGTCAGGGCGATCGGCGCCGAGAAGTTGCGCAGGGACCGGCCGACGTCGCTCGGCTGCAAGCCGAAGATCTGCGCCGCGGCACGGGTGAACATGCGGATGTGGAGATCCGGCGTGAGGAGCACGCTGGCGACGTTCATGCCCTCGAACAGCGTGGCCTGGTCGTCGCTCAGCTGATCGATCGCCTCGATCTTCGACGTCAGCTCGACGTTCATCGTCTGAAGCTCTTCGTTCAGAGACTGCGTCTCCTCCTTCGCGGCCTCGAGCTCCTCGTTGGCGGCCTGCATCTCCTCGTTGACGGAGTACAGCTCCTCGTTCGAGGATTTGAGCTCCTCGAGGGAGGTCTCGTACTCCTCGATCACGGATTGGAGCCGCTCGCGCGTGCTGCTCAGCTCGCGCTCCAGGCCGTGGATCGCCGCGTCCCGATCGTCGGCTTCCAGAGCCTGCCGCCGCTCCTTCTCGACGGGGGCGGCGGCCTCGTCGAACACCACCAGGAACAGCGGCTCCGTCTCGCTCGGCGTGTGGAGCGGCTTGACGACCAGGGTGATCGTCTGCAGGCGCCCGTCCGGAAGCTCGACGCCGATGCTGTCGCGCACGACCCGGGTGTTGCCCTCGATCGCCTCGCGCAGGGCCGTCCGGAGATCCAGCCGCAGGCCCTTGCGCGCCATCGCGGCCAGCTCCCGGGTCGGCTGGCCGGGCACGACCTCCAGATGATCGCCGATCCGCGACGAGTAATGCACGGCCTCGCCCGTCCGCGTCACGACCGCGTGGGGGGGCGTGAACTCGGACAGCATCAGCGTCTCGACCGTGTGCCGCAGGGCCGCGTGCGTCTTCACGTTGCGCCGGTGCGGATGGCCGGTCCCCACGAAGACCGCCGTGTCCGGCCCGGACATCGGCGGCAGCTGGGCCGGCGGGATCGCGTCCCGCGCCTGGAAGATGCGGTGCCGCTTGTCGATCGTCTCGAACAGGTCCTCGAAGCGCGTCACGTTCTCGGCCATGTCGATGAACAGGTAGCCGCGCGGGCGCAGGGCGTAGTGCAGCACCGGCATCAGCTGCTGCTGGGCATCGACGCCGAGGTAGATCAGCAGGTTTCGGCACGAGACGAGATCGAGGCGCGAGAACGGCGGGTCGCGCAACACGCTGTGCGGGGCGAAGGTGCACAGGTCGCGCACGGCCTTCTTGACCACCGCGCTGTCGCCCTCGACGACGAAGTGCTGCGCGACCCGCTCGGGCGAGACGGCGGACAGGTAGGTCCTCGGGTAGAGGCCGGTCCGGGCGACCGTGAGCGAGCGCTCGTCGATGTCGGTGGCGAAGATCTGCACGCGCGGCGGATCCGCCAGGGTGAGCATGTGCTCGCGCAGGAGGATGGCCAGGGAGTAGACCTCCTCGCCGGTCGAGCAGGCCGGCACCCAGACCCGCACGATCTCGGTCGCCGCGCGCGCATCGAGAAGCTTCGGGATGACATGGGTGGCGAGCGCCTCGAAGGCGGCGGCGTCGCGGAAGAAGTTCGTCACGCCGATCAGCAGATCCCGGAACAGCGCCCCGACTTCCGCCGGGTCGGCACGCAGCCGCTTGAGGTAGGCGTCCGGCCCGGCCGCCCCGACCACGCCGATGCGCCGCTGCAGGCGGCGCACGAAGGTGTTGGGCTTGTAGCCCGAGAAGTCGTGCCCGACCTGCGAGCGGAGGATGACGAAGATCTCAGCAAGCAGCTCGGCGTCGAGCTCCTGCGCGGCCGGGTCGGCCTGGGCCTCCCGCGCGGCGGTGCTGTGCGCGGCGATCCGGTCGCCCATCCGTTCGGCCGGCTCGCCGAAATCGACGAAGCCGGTGCGCAGCGAGCTGAGCGGCATGTCGGGGGTCTCGGGCCCGAAGCCGTCCAGGGTCTGGGCCAAGGTCAGGCCGCCGTGCTCCTTGATCGCCTTGATGCCGATGGCGCCGTCCCCGTCGCCGCCGGACAGGATCACGCCGACCGCGCGCTCGCCCTGGTCGAGGGCCAGGGCCGTCAGGAAGATGTCGACCGGCTTGGTCTCGCGGACCTTCGGCTCGAGCGGCCTCAACGTCAGCCGGCCGTCCACGATGCCCATGACGAAACCGCCCGGCATGACGTAGATGCGGCCCGGTCGGACCGGCGCGCCGTCGGTGGCGGTCTCGACCTCCAGCGGCGTGAACCGGGCCAGGACGTCCGGGAGCAGGCTCTTGTGGTCCCGGCTGAGATGCGTGACGATGACAAAGGCTGCCCCGAGCGTCTCCGGCACCCCGCGGAAGAAGCCCTGCATCGCTTCGATGCCGCCCGCGGACGCGCCGATGCCGACGATCGGAAAGTGGTCGTGGTCCATCACGATGTTCTGAGCCTTCGGATCGATGCAATGCCGTTCGTCGGGTCCCAGCATCCTGCGTTCTCGCCCGATGTCGAGGACGGCCGTGCGGATCAGCTGTCGTGCGTGGCCTCCTGCACGACGTAGGCGAGGCAGCGGGCCCGGGCCTCGGGGCTCTTCAGCCGCACGAACAGCCGCAGCAGCGCCACCACTTCGGGGAGATGATCCAGGCCCGCCACGGCGGTTTCGGTGTCCGGTGCCCGAGCCGGGTCGGCGGTCAGGAAGGTCGCCACCGGAACGCCCAGCGACCGGGCGATGCGGACCAGCGCACCGGGGTCGTCGTCCTGCAGGTCGTCACCGTTCATCATGACCGTCCGCCGATCCCCGCGCCGCGGCGATCAATGCACGGCGATCCCGGCCACGCGCGGTCCCATCACGCCGGCGATGCGACGCCCGACATGATGGAGCACGTGACCGAGGAGCAGGCGGGTCTGGGTGTCGGGGTCGTCTTCCGCGGCCTCGTAGGCCTCGATGAGGGACGCCACCAATTGGTTCGACGGGCCGGGGGCGTCGTCCGTGCAGGATGCGAGAGGCCCCGCAGCGGTCTGCTCCCGGGAGCGTAGGACGAGCGCGCGCGAGGCCTGGAGCGTCCGCCGCGTCTCCTCGGCCATGGCGCGCAGCTCACGGGCCACCTCAAGGCACCGATCTGCTCGTGAGCGGTCTATCATCGGCGCTCCGGTTTCCGTCCCATGCCCGCACATGGACGACTTCTGTGCGGCAGATCGGAACGTGCACGCAATTTATAGATGTGGCAATCCGACGATTGCGTTCGAGGGCGATCGGGAGGACCGAACGTCAGCATGCAAGGCAGGTCGGCTTTCGCATCCATCGAGCAGACGCAAGTACAAGTCCCGCGTTCCCAAGTCGTCGCTCCATGCGCTGCCCGGAAGCGGACCGTCCGGCCTTGCCATGGGTCGTGCGCGGGCGCGACGGCGATGTCCGCTTCCGGTGGACCTGCGCGCGCGCGTCAGGTCCACCGGGCGCCCTTCATCGGCGGCGGCCTCCCGGAGCCGTACGGCCCGAGCCGACATCGGAACCGTGGCCGGCCGGCACGCGGGCTCGGCGCGGCCGCGACGAAACGGCCGGTGCCAGGGATCGCACCGGATCCGGCCCTTCCGCCCGCCCGGAATTTGGAATGGTTTGCAGTTTCGTGCACCTTAGGCGTGAATCGGGCACGCCATCCGGAACGCCAAGAAGGCCGGACGCCCGACGGTGGAGGAAACATGAACGAAATCGTCAAGCCGGACTCCCTGATCGTCGCGGAGGCCGAGAGCCTGACCGAGACCTTCTTCGGCGGCTGCCCGCACGATTGCCCGGACACCTGCTCGATGCTGTTCGAGGTGAAGGACGGGGAGCTGCTCGGCGTGCGGGGCAACCCGGACCATCCGATGACCCGCGGCGGCCTCTGCGTGAAGCTGAAGGACTACGAGAAGCGCCACTACCATCCCGACCGGCTGCTCTACCCGATGAAGCGGGTCGGCCCGAAGGGCGCGAAGCAGTTCGCGCGCATCACCTGGGACGAGGCGCTCGACACCATCGTCACGCGCTGGAAGGCGATCATCGACCAGCACGGCCCCGAGGCGATCGCGCCCTACAGCTACCTCGGCAACCAGGGCCTCGTGCACGGCTTGAACGGCGGCGACGCCTTCTTCAACCGCATGGGCGCCACCGTGACCGAGCGCACCTTCTGCGGCGAGGGCTCCTGCACCGCGTGGCTGCTCACCGTCGGCCCGACCGCCGGCCTCGACCCGGACAGCTACATCCACTCCAAGTACATCGTGATCTGGGCCTGCAACTCGGTCTCGACGAACCTGCACCACTGGGCCATCGTCAAGGACGCCCAGAAGAAGGGCGCCAAGGTCGTCGTCATCGACACCTACGCCTCGCGCACCGCCAAGGCGGCCGACTGGCACATCGCGCCGAAGCCCGGCACCGACGGCGCGCTCGCCATGGCGCTGATCAACTCGATCATCGCGCAGGGCCTCGTCGACCAGGACTACGTCGGCAACCACACGGTCGGCTTCGCGGAGCTGAAGGAGCGGGCCGCGCCCCGCACGCCGGAATGGGCCGCCGCGATCACCGGCGTCCCGGCCGAGGACATCCGCACGCTCGCCCGCGAGATGGCGACCGAGCAGCCGGTCGGCATCCGCATGGGCGTGGCGCTGGAGCGGCATTACGGCGGCGGGCAGACCATCCGCGCCGTCACCTGCATCCCGGCGCTGACCGGCGCGTGGCGTCACGTCGGCGGCGGCGTCACCCAGTTCGGCGTGTGGGAGCATCCCTACAAGTTCGACGTGATGTGCCGGCCCGACCTGATCCCGGAGGGGACCCGCGTCGTGTCGAACCTGCAGATCGGGCGCGCGCTCACCGGCGAGCTGAAGCTCGACCCGCCGATCCTGTCGATGATGTGCTGGAACTCGAACCCCGTCACGCAGGCGCCCGAGACCGACAAGATCGTCGAGGGGCTGATGCGCGAGGACCTGTTCATGGTCTCGGCCGAGCACTTCATCTCCGACACGGCGTCCTACGCCGACATCCTGCTGCCCGCCACGATGGGCGCGGAGATGGAGGACATGATCCTGTCCTGGGGCCACCTCTACCTGACCTACAACACCAAGTGCGCGGACGCGCCCGGCGAGGCGATCCCGAACAACGAGATCTTCCGCCGGCTCGCGGCCCGGCTCGGCTACGCGGAGGAGAACTTCACGTGGTCGGACAGCGAGTGCCTCGAGCACTACGTCGACTGGTCGTCGCCGGCCTGCGAAGGCATCGACCTCGCCTACATGCGCGAGCACGGCTTCGCCCGCCTCAAGGTCGGCACGCCGGACGACCGGGCGCCGCACCGGGAGGGCAACTTCCCGACGCCGACCGGCAAGTGCATGCTGAAGGTGGAGGGCGCCACGAACTTCGTCGCGCCGCCGTTCCGGCAGATGTACGAGGGCTTCCAGCCCGGCGAGGCGCTCGACCCGCTGCCCGATTATCTCGGCCCGCGCGAGTCCCACACCAACGACCCGGAGCTGGCGAGGCGCTTCCCGCTCAACATCGTCTCGCCCAAGAGCCACTACTTCCTGAACTCCTGCTACGCCAACATGGAGGACAAGCAGAAGAGCCAGGGCGAGCAGTTCGTACTGATCAGCCAGGCCGACGCCGACGCCCGCGGCATTCGCGACGGCGACAAGGTGCAGGTCGCCAACGACCGCGGCGCCTTCAAGGGCGTGGCCCGCATCACCGACGACGTGACGGCCGGCATCGTGGTCGCGACGCTGGGCTACTGGCGCCAGCTCAACGAGGGCACGGTCAACAGCATCTCGTCGGGCGCCTTCAGCGACATGGGCCACGCGCCCTCGTTCTCGGACAACCTCGTCGAGGTCGTTCGGGCGAACTGAGGCCGTCGCCGGCCGTGCGGCCAGCAGGCGCCCCACGGGGCGCGTGCTGCCTGCGGACGGCGCCCCGGGCTTGGCCGGATGCGGCGGATGTGCGAGGCCTCGTCGGCGGTTGCGGGCGGACGCGCGGGGCGGCCGAGCCCCGGAGGGGGAGGCCATGGAACTCCTGATCGTCGACGACCACCCGCTGTTCCGCGAGGCGCTCGCCAGCACGATCGGCCTGTCCGATCCCGACGCGGTGCTGCACGAGGCCGACGGGATCGCGGCGGCCTGCGCGATGCTGGCCGCCCATCGCGGCATCGAGCTGACGCTGCTCGACCTGTCGATGCGGGGTGTGTCGGGCTTCGACGGGCTCGTCACCATCCGCGCCCGGTTTCCGCGCGTGCCGATCCTGGTGGTGTCGGGGCACGAGGATCCGCGCATCATGCGCGAGGCGCTGCACCACGGGGCGGCCGGCTACGTGCCGAAGGCGGTCGACAAGGCGACGCTGACGCGGGCGATCCGGGACGTGCTCGCCGGCGCGCTCGCGATTCCCGAAGGCCTCGCCGAGGCCGGCCCGCCCGCCCGCGGCGTCGCGCGGAAGGCGCCGCTCGCCGAGCGCATCGCCCGCCTCACCCCGCAGCAGATGCGGGTGCTGCTGATGATCCGCCAGGGCAAGCTCAACAAGCAGATCGCCCACGCGCTCCAGGTCGGCGACTCGACCGTGAAGGCCCACGTCTCCGAGATCCTGCGCAAGCTCGAGGTGATCAGCCGGACGCAGATCGTGATCGACACCGCGTCGCTCGATTTCGACCGCCCGCAGGACGGCCATGCCGGCTGAGCGCGCGGTCTTCGCACCACACGCGATCTTGAGATCCGGCAGTTTCCTGCCGATCCGAGCGATCTTTGCAGCCTATGATAGCAACGGCCCGGCCCGGCCTTAACATGCGTCAACCGGACCGGCACGATCGACTGGTGCTTCGCCGGCGGAGCCCGGCCCTGTAGGCTCCGGACCCCGGTGCGACCTTTGCGACGACGCTCGGATCGCGCGGCTGATCCGCCGGTTGCCCTGCCGGATCGACGCCCCATCTTCCCCGTCGAGGGCGGCGTCAGCGAACAGGATCGACCGTGACCGTTTTTCGAACCATCCGTTTCCGCGGGCTCGCCCTCGCGGGCGCCCTCGCCGTGGCGCTGCCCGCCCTGGTCCACGCGCAGGAGATGCCGCGGATCGACGGCGCCCACAACGCCCTGCTGATCCACGGCAACTTCTGCGGCCCGGGCAACCGCGGGCCGGGGCACGCGCCGGTGGACGCCCTCGACCTCGCCTGCGCCCACCACGACGCCTGCACGCCGGACCGCGCCTCGGGCCGGCTGCCGCACTGCGCCTGCAACGACCGCCTGCGCGAGGAGGCCGGCCTCGTCGCCCACGATCCGCGCACGCCGCAGACCGTCCGCGACACCGCGCAGTTCATCGCCGACGGCGCCGACCTGCTGCCCTGCGACGACTGATCCGGCCCGACGACGCCTCGGCCCGGCGGCCGCCCCCGCCGGGCCGCCGCCGCGGGCCGGGCGCCGCTCAGGTGTGGGCGAAGATGTCGACCTCGGGCCAGCCGTCGAGGTCGAGCCGGGCGCGGGTCGGCAAAAAGGCGAAGCAGGCCTCGGCGAGATCCGTGCGGTTCTCGCGCGCCAGCATCCGGTCGAGGCGGTCGCGCGCGGCGTGGAGGTGGAGCACGTCGGAGGCGGCGTACTCCACCTGCGCCGGCGTCAGCGTCTCGGCGCCCCAGTCGGAGGATTGCTGCGCCTTCGACAGGTCGACCCCGACGCATTCGCGGACCACGTCCTTGAGCCCGTGCCGGTCGGTGTAGGTGCGCGCGAGCTTCGAGGCGATCTTGGTGCAGTAGACCGGCGCCGGCATCACCCCGAGCGCCCGGTACAGCACCGCGAGGTCGAACCGCGCATAGTGGAAGATCTTCCGCACCCCCGCATCGGCCAGGATGCCCGCCAGCACCGCGGGCACCGGCCCATCGCGAAGGATCTGCACGACGTCGGCCGAGCCGTCGCCCTTCGAGACCTGCACGACGCAGAGCCGGTCGCGATGCGGGTTGAGCCCCAGCGTCTCGGTGTCGACGGCGATCGCCGCCCCCGGCTCATACCCGGCCGGCAGGTCGCCGCGATGCAGGCGGATGGTGTGGCTCGGCATTTTTTTCGGACGTTTGGGGGTGGGGGGTTTTTGGCGGGTATCATCCGCTGGGGTGGGGGACAAGGTTGAGGGGACGCGGGTTCGACGGGCTTGAACGAGGGCTATGGGAAGGAGCGGAGTTCGGCCTTTGGTCCGAAAGCGGGCGTTCCGCATGCGACTCTACTCAGATGCTCAGGCGCCGTTCGACCTAAAGCAAAACCGGTTACGCGCCCTTTGATTACTTCATCCAATAATTAGATTTGATCAGGTTGCAAAATTGAATTTATTGGTATTTCTCGACAATCCAATGACCGTCTTCGAACATCATCTTAGATTCCTCCAAGATTTCCCCTCTACCTCCGCGTATATAGGTTAGTATCAACTCGCATCCATGACCCCGTGCATTCACGAAACGGCGCGAGGGCAGCGATGTCTTTAAATCAGTTCGATTGAATGGCTCGTTTTTGTCGGCCAACTCTCCGAAAGCAGTCGCTGCTTCCTTGGGCATGTCTCGACGAAAGGGGATCGGCACCCATTGATCGGCTGGATAAGGGCACGATAGTCCAGACATAGCGATGAGAAGAAAAAACATCAGCGAAGTCCCGCTAGATTTTAGCAAAACTAATGATTGAAAATTGATAGAGGTTTCAGGAATGAACCTTCCTACAGTCCTTTTGCCACCTATTCCGATCGTCCGACGCTGCTTCACCCAAAACTGGATCGGACCTTCCTCGGGCGCGAGAATGGTCGAAAGCGGTCAATAGAATTCTGTCAAGCGCCAACACTCTCCACTCCCGGCGCGCGGCCAACCCCCGCGCGCCGGCCCAAACTCCCAAAAATTCACTTCTGCTTGGCGATGACCTTGTCCTTGATGCCGTCGTAGACCGACTGCGAGAGGATCTTCTTCTGCACGAGGTCGTCCTTGCCCTTGTAGGGGCGGCCCTTGATGATCGCGGCCGAGCGGGCGGCGCCGATGCCGGGGAGCGCGTCGAGCTCGGCGGCGGAGGCGCTGTTGAGGTCGAGCAGGGCGCCCTTGGCGGCGTTCGGCGCGCCGGCGACGGGGGCCGAGGGCTTCATCGGCGCGGCCGGGGCGGCGGGCGCCGTCGCCGCGGGCTTGGTCGGGGTCGCGGGGGCGGGGCTCTGCGCCAGCGCCGGCGCGGCGGCGAGGCAGGCGAGAACGGCGAGGGTGCGCAGGAACTGAGTGGCCATGGTGGTCCTCCCGAAGGAACGGCGGCCCGGTGCCCGGCGCCGACGGCCTGGGGTGTGGGCCGGCGCGCTTGAACCGCGGCTTAACGCTGCGACACGCCGCCCCAGGCGCCGGTTCCAATCCCGAGCGGGCGCATCCGTTCCGTCATCGGGGCCCGGCGGCCGTCAGGGGCGCATCGCGGCGAAGCGGGCGAGGCATTGCGGCGAGATCCGCATCCCGTTCGGCACCGGGCCGGGCGGCGGCGGGCGGCGCACGCAGGTCTCGAGGTAGGCGAGCGCGGCCTCGAGCACGGTCTCGCTGAACGGCTTCGAGATCACCGCCGTCGCCCCCTCCATCTCCTCGGTGAGCTGGCGCGCGTTGGCGGTCATGAAGGCGGCGGTGATGCCGGCGCGGTCGCGGATCGCCTGCGCCACCTCGATCCCGGACGAGCCGTCGGCGAGCCGCAGGTCGATCAGCACCAGCTCGGGCCGGCACGCCTCGATCTGGGCGATCGCCTCGGCGGCGGTCATGGCGGTGCCGACCACGCGGTGCCCGGCCTCCTCGAGCATCATCTCGATCTGCATGAGGATGAGGGCCTCGTCCTCCACCACCAGGATCCGCAGCGGTTCGGTCACGGCGTCTCCGAACTGTCCGCCGTCTCGCGCGGCAGGCGTATGTTGACCGTGGTCCCCGGCTCGTTCGACTGCCAGGCGATGCTGGCGTTCAGCTGCCGGCACAGGGTGCCGATGAGGCGCTTGCCGAAGGAGCGCTTCTCCATCACCTCGATCGGCATGCCGATGCCGTCGTCGGCGATCTTGATGGCGAAGTACTTGCCGTCCGGCGCGACCGTGACGGAGAGCCGGCCGGGGCGCTCGTCAGGGAAGGCGTGCTTGAGCGCGTTGGTGATGAGCTCGTTCATCATCAGCGCCACCGGCGGCGCCTTGGAGACCGGCACCTCCACCGTCTCGAGGTCGAGGTGCAGGCGGATGCCGTCGCGACCGGAGCCGCGCACCAGGTCGTTGGAGAGGTCGCGGGCGAACTCGGCGACGTCGAAGCGCTCGACGTCGTTCGACTGGTACAGCCGCCGGTGCACGGTGCCGAGCGCCTCGACGCGGGTCAGCATCATCTCCATCGCCGCGCGCGCCGACGGGTCGGTGATCGCCTTGGTCTGCATGGCGAGCAGGGCGGCGATCATCTGGAGGTTGTTCTTGACCCGGTGGTCGACCTCGTGGACCAGCATCGTCTGCGTCGCAAGCGACTGGCTGAGATCGTGGGTGCGCTTGGCGACCTCGGCCTCGAAATGCGCCTTCTCCTGCTCGACCCGCATGTGCGCGTCGACGCGGTCGGTCACGTCGAGCTGCGAGGCGAAGAAGTAGGGCACCTCGCCGGCCTCGTTGGTGACCGGGCTGAGGTACAGCGCGTTCCAGAACGGGGTGCCGTCCTTGCGGTAGTTCAGGATGTCGATGGCGATGTCGCGCCCCGCCGTCACCGCCTCGCGGATGAGCGCGACGGCGCCGCGGTCGGTGCCCGCGCCCTGCAGGAAGCGGCAGTTGCGGCCCATGATCTCGTCGCGGGCGTAGCCGGTCATCCGCAGGAACGCGTCGTTGACGAACACGATCGGGTTGTCGGCCTGGCGCGGATCGGTGATGATCATCGCCATCCGCGTCGCGCGGACCGCGGCGGCGAACGGGTCGCCCTTGCCCTGCTCGGTGTCCAGGCGGCCGGTCTGGCGCCACGCGTCGGACGATTCCATCGAACGTGATCTCTCTCAACGGGTCGTATCCGCCGTCGGGTCGGTCGGGGTCACCCCACGTGCCGGCGGGACTTCAGGAGGCGGGGCGCCCGGTTCGTAATGCGAACAGCCGGGCGGCCCCGAAGCTTAACGGGGCATGGACGGGAAAAGGTTCAAAGAATTCTGCCCCCGCCGACTTTCTTCCGCGTGGCACGCATCTTCGCCGGCCCCGGCTCAGGTTGCGCCCGCGGCATCATACCCCGCCGTCGGCAAGTATTGCGCCCCGCAAATGGCCGGCAACGGGCCGTCATCGTCGCACCATCCGGGGCCGTTCCCGAGCGGAGCGTCGCGCCGTTCCGGGGGCTCGCCGAGGGCACGCGACGCCCCCTAGCCATGCCGGCCCGCCGCCGCTATAAGCGCGCCTTCGAATCTCCGTATCGAGCGGTGCGCGAGGCGATCCCGATCGGGAGACGCCCGGGCGCCGCTTTGGCGCCAGACCGCAAGGATTTCCCGTCATGGCCGTTCCGAAGCGCAAGACCTCCCCCTCCCGCCGCGGCATGCGCCGCTCGGCCGACGCCCTCAAGGCGCCGACCTACGTGACGGACAAGGATTCGGGCGAGCTGCGCCGCCCCCACCACATCGACCTGAAGACCGGCATGTATCGCGGCCGCCAGGTCCTGAACGTCAAGTCGACCGAGGCCTGAGACGGCCGTCCGGGATCAGGCCGTGAGCCGCGCCGTCTCGGCGTAGCGCGCGGCGGCGATCCCGGTGCGCTCCAGCCGCGACGGCCGCAGGGTCGGGTCGGATTCGACGATCATCTGCGTCAGGAAGCCTGCGAGCGGCCGCGTGCCGCCGCGGGCTTTTTGCGTGGCCGCGTCCTCCAGCGCCTCGGCCCGGCCGCCGGCGATCGCCACCAGGGCGCGGGAGGGCGCGGCCGGCCGCGCCGGCTCCCGCGGCTCGGGCGCCTGCGGCCGCACGGTCGCCCGTACCGTCCCGACACGCCCGATTGTCCCGATCTGCATCATCGCCCGCATCTCCCGGCCCGGTCGGGGCCGGCGCTGCAAAGGTGGGGCCGATGTTAACGGTTCGTCAACCTTTTATCGGCACGCGCCTCTCCCCTCCCCCGCACCCAAGTCGGGCCTGCCCGACTTGGGCACACGGGGTACGGATCTCGGGCAAGCCCGAGATCCGTCGGGGGGCGGGAAGAGGCGTCTACTTCTTCGCCAGCGCCTCGAGGCGCTCCTGCATCGCCAGCATCTGGCGCTTGAGGTCGTCGAGGTCGCTGCCGGCGGCGGCGGCCGGCGCGGGCGGGGCGGCCTGCCCGGCATGGGTGCCGGCGTTCGTCACGCCGGGCGGGGTGAAGCCGGTGAACATCTTCATGGCGTCGCCGAAGAAGCCCATGTTGGCCCGCACCTGCTGCTCGATGGCGCTCTGGAACGCCGACGAGCCGAATCCGGTCGAGAACTTCTCGCGCAGGCCGTCCTGGTCACGCGCGAAGTTCGCCATCGAGAACTCGAGGAAGCTCGGCACCATCGTGCGCATGCTGTCGCCGTAGAAGCGGATCAGCTGGCGCAGGAACGCCACCGGCAGGAGGTTGTCGGCGCCGGCCTTGTTCTCCTGCTCGAAGATGATCTGCGTCAGCACCGAGCGGGTGATGTCGTCGCTGGTGCGCGCGTCGTAGACGACGAAGTCCTCGCCGTTCTGCACCATCGTCGAGAGGTCCTCGAGGGTGACGTAGGTCGAGGTTCCGGTGTGGTACAGGCGCCGGTTGGCGTACTTCTTGATGACGGTCTGTTGTGCCTTGACGCTGTCCGCCATCTCTGCGGCCTCTCCCCGATCGCGCGACGACCACGGCCGGGCCCCCGCCGCCGGGAGCCGCCCACGCGCCGATCTCGACCTTAAGGCTTTCAGCCGGCGACGAAAATAGCAATCTGGCGCCTTTTCCCGCGGAATAATGCTAATTCCCGGCGCGTCCCGGGTCGCCCGAGCGAGCAGCCGCCGTCCGCCGAGCGTCACGCCCGGCGGTTCAGCCTTCTTGACTTCGATCGAGCGAGGCCCTTCATCCGGGGGAACGGCATTTTCGAGCGCGCGATCTCCAAGACGCGCCGGCCGACCACGAGGAGAACGTTTCAGATGGCAAGCGAAGACATCGTCATCGTCGGCGCGGCGCGCACGGCGGTTGGTTCGTTCGGGGGCGCCTTCAACACGGTGCCCGCGCACGAGCTCGGCAAGGTGGCGATCAAGGCCGCCCTCGAGCGCGCCGGCGTCTCCCCCGACGACGTGGACGAGGTGATCTTCGGCCAGGTGCTCACCGCCGGCGCCGGCCAGAACCCCGCCCGCCAGGCCGCCATCGCCGCCGGCATCCCCGAGAAGGCCACCGCCTGGGGCGTCAACCAGGTCTGCGGCTCGGGCCTGCGCACCGTCGCCATCGGCATGCAGCAGATCGCCAACGGCGACGCCACCGTCATCGTCGCCGGCGGCCAGGAGTCGATGTCGCTCGCCCCCCACGCGCAGTACCTGCGCGGCGGCCAGAAGATGGGCGACGTCAAGCTCGTCGACACCATGATCAAGGACGGGCTCTGGGACGCCTTCAACGGCTACCACATGGGCACCACCGCCGAGAACGTGGCGCAGGCCTTCCAGCTCACCCGCGAGCAGCAGGACCAGTTCGCCACCCGCTCGCAGAACAAGGCCGAGGCCGCCCGCAAGGAGGGCCGCTTCAAGGAGGAGATCGCCCCGGTCACCGTCCAGGGCCGCAAGGGCGACGTGGTCGTCGACACCGACGAGTACATCCGCGACGGCGCGACGGTGGAGGCCATGGCCAAGCTGAAGCCGGCCTTCTCCAAGGACGGCACGGTGACGGCCGCCAACGCGTCCGGCCTCAACGACGGCGCCGCCGCGATCGTGCTGATGTCGGCCTCGGAAGCCGAGCGCCGCGGCATCACCCCGCTCGCCACGATCAAGTCCTGGGCCACCGCCGGCGTCGACCCCAAGGTCATGGGCACGGGCCCGATCCCGGCCTCGCGAAAGGCGCTCGACAAGGCTGGCTGGAAGCCCGCCGACCTCGACCTGATCGAGGCGAACGAGGCCTTCGCCGCCCAGGCGCTCGCGGTGAACAAGGACATGGGCTGGGACGACGCCAAGGTGAACGTCAACGGCGGCGCCATTGCCATCGGCCACCCGATCGGCGCGTCCGGCGCCCGCGTCCTCGTCACCCTGCTGCACGAGATGAAGCGCCGCGACGCCAAGAAGGGCCTCGCCACCCTGTGCATCGGCGGTGGCATGGGCGTCGCCATGTGCATCGAGCGCGCGTGAGCCACAGCTCTCCGGAGCCGAAAATCCGGCTTTAGGCCGGACGCAAAACATTTCGCGTGCGGACGCCATCCGCACGCGGCATGACGGCACCATCCGCGGGCCGGAGGCGACGCCCGTCGCACCCGGCCCGATCGCGACCGAGAACACGTTCAAGAAACTGGAACACGTTCAAGAAACTGGAGGAAACCATGGCTCAGCAACGCGTCGCCCTCGTCACCGGCGGCACCCGCGGCATCGGCGCGGCGATCTCGAAGGGCCTGGCGGCCAAGGGCTACAAGGTCGCCGCCAACTACGGCGGCAACGACGAGGCGGCTCAAAGCTTCAAGGCCGAGACCGGCATCCCGGTGTTCAAGTTCGACGTCGGCGACTTCGCCGCCTGCGAGGCCGGCATCAAGGCGGTCGAGGCCGAGGTCGGCCCCGTCGACGTGCTGGTGAACAACGCCGGCATCACCCGCGACGGCCTGTTCCACAAGATGACCTTCGAGAAGTGGCAGGCGGTCATCAAGACCAACCTCGACTCGGCCTTCACCGTGACCCGCCCGGTGATCGAGGGCATGCGCAACCGCGGCTTCGGGCGCATCATCCTGATCTCGTCGATCAACGGCCAGAAGGGCCAGATCGGCCAGGCCAACTACTCGGCCGCCAAGGCCGGCGTGATCGGCTTCGCCAAGGCGCTGGCCCAGGAGAGCGCCGCGAAGGGCATCACCGTCAACGTGATCGCGCCGGGCTACATCGCCACCGACATGGTGATGGCGGTGCCCGAGGACGTGCGCAACAAGATCATCTCGACGATCCCCGTCGGGCGGCTGGGCGAGGCCGAGGAGATCGCCCGCGCGGTCGAGTACCTCGCCGCCGAGGATTCGGGCTTCATCACCGGCTCGACCCTGACGATCAACGGCGCCCAGTACATCGCCTGAGCGACGGCGCGGGGGGCCGCCCGGGTCCCCCGCCCGGACCGGGTCCGCGGCCGCCCGACGCTTCCCGCCCCGGCATCGCCGGCGCCATCGGGCACCGCCGCCGGCTGCGGATGCGGCGGCGGGACGCAGGGGGGGTTCTAGCCGGATCTGCCCGTCGCGGTGCCTATAGGCCAATGCACGCCGGCCGCTTTTTGCGCGCTCAACCCGCGATTGCTTTAATCGCTGGTGAGGAATCAGGCCCATGATGTGCGAAAGGGCGGATCGCGGGCGGCGAAGCACATCCATGAAGACGATCCTGGTCCTCACCGATCAGCCCGAGCGCGGCCGGAGGCTCGCCGGGCAGCTCCGACCGCTCGGCGAGCCGCTGGTGATCGACCTGCTGGATCCCTACCAGTCCCGGAACGCGCCCGACCTGTCCCAGGTGGTCGCCGTGGTCGGCGACGCCTCGCTGGCCCATTCGCAGCAGGTCTCGGGCCTGCACCGGTACATGCACCGGCTCGGCCCGGGGCGCGTCCCCTTCCTCTGCGTCCTCCACGAGGACACGCCCCGGGCGCACCTGCAGGCGCAGGCCCTCGGCGCGACCCGCACGCTCCGCGCCGACGCGGTGCTCCGCGAGCTCGTGCCGGCCCTGCGCGCCGTCGTGTCGGCGCCCTCGGTCGACGCGCCGGCGCCATCGCCCGCACCGGACGCCGCGCTTCCCTCCGCGCCCCCTTCCGCGCCCGACGGCGGCCGAACCGCGGTGCGGGCCGCCATCGCCGAGGCCGACACCGCGCTGACGCGGATCTTCGACCTCGGCCGCGCCGGCCGCGCCCCGGCCCCGGCGATGGCGGCGGCGGGCGCGGACCTCGTGGTCGGCGCCCTCAACAAGGCCGACATCCGCGGCTGGCTCGACGTGGTCTGGCGCTTCGACGACGCGACGCACCAGCACTGCCTGCTGGTGGCCGGCCTCGCGGCGGGCTTTGCCCGGCAGCTCGGCCTGCGCACGCAGGATTGCCGCGACCTGACCCAGGCCGCGCTGCTGCACGACCTCGGCAAGGCCCGCATCCCGCTGGCGATCCTCAACAAGCCGGCCCGGCTCGACGAGGCCGAGATGGCGGTGATGCGGACCCATCCGGTGCTGGGCATCGAGATGCTGCAGGGCCAGGACTACCCGGCGGCGATGCTCGCGGTGGTGCGCTCCCACCACGAGGCGCTCGACGGCTCGGGCTATCCGGACGGGCTGACCGCGCGGCAGATCCCCGACCTCGTGCGCCTGATCACGGTCTGCGACATCTACGGGGCGCTGATCGAGCGGCGGCCCTACAAGCGCCCGCTCTCGGGCGAGGCCGCCTACGACCTCCTCCGCGGCATGACCGGCAAGGTCGACCCGGACCTCGTCAACGCCTTCAAGCCGATCGCGGAAGCCGTCGGCAGCACCATCGCCAGCGCGAGCGCCGCCTGACGTCTCTGCCCCGGGCGAACCGATCGACGCGGATCGCGTCGGCTCGACCTGCACGATGCGTGAGTGCATTGGGCCGGCGAGGGAAGGCCCCGCGCCGCGTCCGGTCGCGCGACAGGCGGCGTGAGCCCGCGCGATCGCCCGACGGACAACGTCAGGCATGACGCTTGGCCCCGGCCACGCACAGGACGACCACGGCGGTGGCGAGCAGCATGCCCGGCGCCACGGGCTCGTGCAGCAGGAGGCCGGCCAGCGCCAGGCCGAGGAACGGCTGCAGCAGCTGGAGCTGGCCGACGCCGGCGATGCCGCCGAGCGCAAGCCCGCGGTACCAGAACACGAAGCCGACGAGCATGCTGAACACCGAGACGTAGGCGAGCGCCGCCCAGGCCGGCCAGCCGACGTCCCACGCCTCCGGCAGGGTCGCGAGCGCCAGCGCGAGGGTGACGGGCAGCGACAGCACCAGCGCCCAGGAAATGACCTGCCAGCCGCCGAGCCGGCGCGACAGCGCGGCCCCCTCGGCGTAGCCGAGGCCGCAGCGCAGGATCGCGGCCAGCATCGACAGGTCGCCGGCGAGCGACCCGGCCCCGCCCTGCGCCAGGGCGAAGCCCGCGACCGCGAGGCCGCCGAGGCCGGAGAACAGCCAGAAGGCTGGCCTGGGCCGCTCGCCGCCGCGCAGCACGCCGAACACGGCCGTCGCCAGCGGCAGCAGGCCGAGGAAGACGATGGAATGGGCCGCCGTGACGTGCCGGAGCGCCAGCGCGGTGAGCAGCGGGAACCCGATCACCACGCCGAGCCCGACGATCGCCAGCGGGCCGAGGTCGCGCCGCAGCGGCCGCGGCGCGCGCAACGCCAGCAGCAGCCCCGCCCCGAGCAGCCCCGCGATCGCGGCGCGGGCCGCGGTGAGGAACAGCGGCGCGAAGCCGGCCACCGCCACCCGCGTCGCCGGCAGCGAGGCGCTGAAGATGAGGATGCCGAGGAGCCCGCTGCCCCAGCCCGCATGAGTCGTCCGGGCCGGGATCGTCGGTGTCGAATTCGTCGGTTTGAGGATCGTCCGCATCGCGTTCGCCGTCCCGCCGGCCGCTCCGGCTGCGCCCGCGCCTTGACAACCACCGCCGGCCCATGCCGTCAAATGCCCGAAACCTCGCTTCTCATGCAGATCGGGCATGATGAACCCCGCCCATCTCGACCTGTTCCGCGCGGTGCTGCGCCATGGCGGCATGACGCGGGCGGCCGAGGCGCTCGGCATCGGCCAGCCGCACGTGAGCCGCGCGGTCGCGCAGCTCGAGCGCGACCTCGGCTTCCCGCTGTTCCTGCGCGGGCACGGCAGCGCGGTGCCGACCGCGGAGGGCGAGGCCTTCGCCCGCGAGGTGGAGCGCACCTATGCCGGGCTCGACCACCTGCGCGAGGTCGCCCGCCGCATCCGCGAGATGGGCACCGGGCCGCTGCGCATCGCCTGCCAGCCGTCGCTCGTCGCCCGCCTGCTGCCGCGGGCGATCGGCCGCCTCCGGGCGGCGCATCCCGAAGCCCGGGTGGCGGTGCACGTGCCGGCGCCGGACACGATCTGGTCCTGGGCCGCCTCCGGCCAGTGCGATCTCGGCCTGGTGCGCCCGCGCTCCGGCCATGCGGGGGTGATCGCCGAGCCGTTCCTGACGGTCGACGCGGTCTGCGCCCTGCCCCGGCGCCATCCGCTGGCGGGCGGGCGCGCGATCACGGTCCAGGACCTCGCCGACGTGCCGCTGATCGCCGGCGCGCCCGGCGACTTCCAGCAGGCGGTGGAGGCGGCGTTCCGCGACGCCGGCCTGGCGCCGCGCTTCGGCCCGACGGCGCAGTACACCGCCGCCCGCTGCGGCCTCGTCGCCGAGGGTCTGGGGCTGGCCATCGTCGACCCGGTCGCCGCCCGCGACCTCGCCCTGCCGATCGTGCTGCGCCCCTTCCGCCCCCGCCTGCCGATCGCGACCCTGCTGATCCGCCCGGCGAAGCCGCCGGGCCTCCTGGCGGAACGCCTGATCGGCTTCCTGCACGCGGCGCGCGACGCGGACGGCTTCTCGGCGGGGTGAGGGAGATGCGTGGTTCCGGGATGCCGTCCGACCGGGCCTGCCCCGCGCCAAAACCCCGTTGCCCTCGCCCGCGGGTCCGTGGGAGAGCGGAATCCCTTCCGCGATCACGGGTCTCGCGCGATCTCCTCCTCCTCCGCCACCCTCCTCGGCTGCGGCGCGATCCTGCTGTGGTCGCTGCTGGCGCTGTTCACCGCGGCGTCGGGGGCGGTGCCGCCGTTCCAGCTCGCGGCGATGACGTTCGCGCTCGGCGGCCTCGTCGGCTGCGCGAGCTGGCTGTCGCGCCGGGGCGGGATCGCCGCCGGCCTCGCGTCCCTGCGCCAGCCCTGGCCGGTCTGGGCGCTCGGGGTCGGCGGGCTGTTCGGCTACCACGCCCTGTACTTCGCCGCCCTGCGGCTGGCGCCGCCGGCCGAGGCCGGGCTGATCAACTATCTCTGGCCGCTGCTGATCGTGCTGTTCTCGGCGCGGCTCCCCGGCGCCGGCGGGCTGCGGCCCGGCCACCTCCTCGGCGCGGTGCTCGGGCTCGCCGGCGTGGTGGCGCTGTTCCTCGGCCGCGGCGACCTTCGCGGCGCCGCTGCGGGCTTCCTCTCGGACGCGGCCTTGCCGGGCTATGCGGCCTCGCTCGCCGCGGCCTTCGTCTGGGCGGGCTACTCGGTGCTGTCGCGCCGGGTCGGCGCGGTGCCGACGGATGCGGTCGCCGGCTTCTGCCTCGCCACCGCCGCGCTCAGCCTCGCCTGCCACCGCGCCTGGGAGGTGACGGCGTGGCCGGCGGGCGCGCTGCAATGGGGCGCCGTCGCGGCCCTCGGCCTCGGCCCGGTCGGGGCGGCGTTCTACCTGTGGGACATCGGCTGCAAGCGCGGCGACATCCGCCTGCTCGGCGTCGCGGCCTACGCCGCGCCGGTGCTCTCGACGCTGATCCTCGTCGCCGCGGGCTACGCCGCCGCGACCCCGGTGCTCGGCCTCGCCTGCGCCCTCATCGTCGCCGGGGCGCTCGTCGCGCTGCGGGCCTCGCGCCGCGGGACGTGAGCGGGAGCGGCGTCGCGTCCGCATCGACGATCCGCGGCGCCGCCTCCCCTCTCCCGGCCCGCGGGGCGATGGGCGAGGGGCGAGGGGATGCGCGGCCGTCGTCTCGGCGGCCCGGCCCGGACGCGCCCGCGTCACCGCGGCGTCGGGCGCCAGTCAGGCGGGGCCATCTCGAAGCCGGCGAAGTCGAAGGCGGGGGAGACCGTGCAGCCGACGAGCGTCCAGGCACCGAGGCTGGTCGCCGTCTGCCAATGGCCCTCGGGGACCACCAGCTGCGGCCGCTGCCCGCGCGCCAGGTCCGGGCCGAGATGGTGGGCGGCGGCGTCGTGGCCGTTCGGGCTCACGGTCAGCACCAGCGGCGCGCCGGCGTGCCAGTGCCAGATCTCGGCGGCGTCGACGCGGTGCCAGGCCGAGACCTCGCCGACGTCGAGCAGGTAGTAGATCGCGCTGCCGACCGAGCGGCCCCCGACCAGGCGCGGATCGCGGAAGGTCTCGCGGTAATGCCCGCCCTCCGGGTGGGGCCGAAGCCCGAGCGCCGCGATCACCCCGGCCGCCGTCATCTCCGCCATGGTTCCTCGCATCCTTCGATCAGGCTCGGTCCGGGGACCGTGGTGGCACATTCAGCACGCGCTTGCCTCGGCCGAAAAGGCTGTCGCACCCGCGCCTCGTGCCGGCGAGGCGCGGATCCCCTCTCCCGTTCGGGAGAGGGACAGGGCGAGGGGACAGGTCTTTCCGGCGAGGTCGCACCCCTCACCCCAACCCTCTCCCGGACGGGAGAGGGGGCCGTCCTGCACCGCGAACGAGCCATCCGGGGCCGTCCTGCGGAGATGCGCGCACGACAACCCGCGTCAGGCGCGGGAAGAACGCGGCGAGCCTCCGCCAGAACCCCGCGCCTACTCGGCGATGGCGCCCTGCGGGACGTGGAAGCCGGGCGGGGCCTTCGGGGCCGCATCCTTGCGCGGCGCGGGTTTCGCCGGCCTCCGCGCGGCCGCTTTCGCCGGTTCCTGGCCGGCGCCGCTCGGGTCGGGCGCGCCGTCCGCCGGCCCGGCTTCCAGAGCGTTCCCCTTGGCGTTGCCCTTGGCGTTCCCCCTGCCCGCCCCCTTGCTCGCCCCTTGGCCGTTCCCCTTGGTCCCGCGTGCGACCACCGGCGGCGCGGCGACGGCGGGCGGGTCGATGCAGGCGCGGAAGGCGAGCGCGGCCAGCGGGGTGCCGTCCTCGGCGACGATCGGCAGCGGGTCGGGCAGGTCCGGCAGGCCGTTCTCCCAGCGGATCGGGGCGCCGAGCTGGGTTTCGAGGGCGGCGGGGGCGGGCCCGCGGCGCAGCGCCGTCAGGTCCGGCCCGTAGGCGGTGGCGGGCTTGGCCGCGATCACCACCTGCAGCACCTGGCTGGTTTCCGGCGTCAGCGGCCGCAGCGGGTTCGCGATGCTGGCGCGGCCGATCCGCGTCACCACCACGTCGAAGCCCTTGGCGCCCTCGAAGCGCGCCGCCCGCGCGCCGCAGGGTTGCAGCACCGCGAGGTCGGCGGCCGGGGTCGGCAGGGCCGGCTCGGGAGCGGGCGCGGGGACGGGCGCAGGGGCGGCCGGCGCGGGCGGCGAGACTTGCGCCTGGGCCGGCGCCGCGGCGAGCCCGGCGGCCAGCAGCGCGAGCAGAAAGGTCCTCATCGCGGGTCGCCCTCCGTGCGATCGGGCCGGGCCAGGCGCGGCGCCTCCCGGCTCTCCGCCCGGATCGGCTCGAGGTCGAGCACCGCGCCGGAGCGGTCGATCGGGCTCGCGGTCGGGCCGATCTCGGCCAGCAGCAGCGCCTCGTCGGCGGCGTCGTGCTCGCTGTCGAGGCGCAGCGGTTCGCGCCGGCCGCGCGCGAGCAGCCAGAGCACCACCGTGCCGGCCACCGCGCAGGCCGCGACGGCCGCCAGGATCAGGAGCGTTTCCATTGCCCCGCAGCGTTAGCGCAAGCGGAGGCCGCATGCACCCCGGGGCACGCCTGCGACCGCACGCGGCCGGGATCCGCGGCGAGACCTTGGCCGGAGCGGAACGGTCCTTGCCTCTCCGGCCCCGGGCCGCCGGCGCCTTGCACGCGCCGGGCGTCCCCGCCAAAAGCCGCCTGCCCCCGTCCTGCCGGAGCCTGATCGATGCGAACGCACGCCCATCGCGACCCGGAGGAGCTCGAAGGCCATCTCGTCGGGCTGATCGAGGCCTCGCGCGAGCAGGCGAGCGAGGATCCGTTCCGCAACCCCGTGCTGGCGGTGACGCTGGCGATCACCCGCCGGTTCGACCGGGACGAGATCGGCGAGGCCGACCTCGACGCGCTGTTCGTGCGCCTGCGGGCGCAGGCGCTGGCCGACCGCGCGGCGCGGCTGCGCGCCTACGTCGGCATCGAGGACCATCCCGATGCCGACGCGGCGATGCCGGCGCGCCTCGTGGCGGCGGTGCCCGACCGGCCCGGCGCCTTCGAGAGCTTCCGCGACCGGATCGCGCGCACCGCCTTCGCCGTGGTGTTCACCGCGCACCCGACCTTCGGCATGCCGAAGGCGGTGGCGGCCCTGCTCGCCGAGGCCGCGAGCCTCGACGACCCGGATGCGCGCGCGCCCCTGATCGAGAAGGCCGCCCGGCTCTCGACCCGGCCGGACGCGCCGATCACCCTCGACGGCGAGTTCGAGCAGGCCTGCGTGGCCGCCAACCACGGCCGCGAGGCGGTGGACGCGTTCAACGGCGCGCTGCTCGACGCCGCGCAGAGGCGCTGGCCCGACCGCTGGACCGAGCTGGTGCCGAAGCCCTTCGCCATCGCCAGCTGGGTCGGCTGCGACACCGACGGGCGCACCGACATCGGCTGGTGGGACACCCTGCGCTACCGCCTCGAATCCAAGCGCATGCAGCTCGACCGGGTGATGCGCCACCTCCCCGCCATCCCCGCCGCGAACGTGGTGCGGACGCTCGCTGAGCAGGCGCTGGCCGCCGTCAACCGCCAGCTCGCGGTGGCGCCGCGGCTTGGCGATAAGCCCTCGCTCGAGGCGGTGCACCGCTTCGCGCTGGCGCTGATCATCGAGCGCGAGCGGGCGCAGACCGATTCCGGCGCGCTGCTGGCCGGGCTCGCCGGCGCCGTCACCGCGGCCGAGACGGACGCCGACCGGCGCAGGATCGCGGTCCTGCGCTCGGGCATCGCCACGCACGGGCTCTCGAACGCGCTGCCGCATTTCCGGCTCAACGCCAGCCAGATCCACAACGCGGTCCGCCGGGTCATCGACCTCGAAGGCGAGCCGGCCGACGCCGCCCAGCGCCGTTCGCACCTTTCGGCGATCCACACGCTGCTCAACGACGTGCAGCCGGTGGCGGTGGATTTCGGTGCGCTCGCCGCCGAGCGCGCCTCCGCCGCCCGGCTGATGATGACGATCGCGCAGATCCTCAAGCACGTCGACGGCACGCACCCGGTGCGCTTCCTCATCGCCGAGACCGAGACCGGCTACACGCTGCTGGCCGCGCTCTGGCTCGCGCGCCATTACGGCATCGCCGACAAGCTCGAGATCACGCCGCTGTTCGAGACGGCGAGCGCCCTGGAGCAGGGCATCCGGGTGCTCGACGATGCGCTGCGCAACCCGCACTGGCGGCGCTACCTCAAGCGCATCGGCCGCCTCACCGTGCAGTTCGGCTATTCCGATTCCGGGCGCTACGTCGGCCAGCTCGCCGCCACCTTCTGGATCGAGCGGCTGCGCCTGCGCATCACCGAGATGCTGGTCTCGAACGGGCTCGCCGACGTCGAGCTGGCGATCTTCGACACCCACGGCGAATCGATCGGCCGCGGCGCCCACCCGACCTCCCTGCGCGACCGCCTCGCCTACCTCGCCCCCGAGGATGCGCGCGCGCGCAACCAGAAGGCCGGGATCAAGGTCCGCCTCGAATCGAGCTTCCAGGGCACCGACGGCTACCTGCTGTTCGGCTCGCAGGCGATCGCCGAGGCCTCGATCGCGCGGGTGGCCGAGCACGTCTACGCCCTCGACGTGGCCGAGGACGACGCCTTCCCCGACTACGCCCTCTCCGACGCGACCGAGGGCGCGGACGCCGCCGACGATCCCGTCTACGCCGAGACCGACTTCGCCCTCGAGTTCTTCACCGTCGTGCGCCAGGACATGGAGGCGCTGGTCGACGATCCCGGCTACGCCGCCCTGCTCGGCACCTTCGGCCCGGGGCTGATCGACCGCACCGGCTCGCGCCCGGTGGCGCGGCAGTCGGATTCGGGCGGGCCGGCGCTGATCACCCATCCGCGCCAGATGCGGGCGATCCCCAACAACGCGATCCTGCAGCAGCTCGGCTACCTCGCCAACTCCCTGCACGGGCTCGGCCGCGCGGCGGGGCGCGCGCCCGACCTGTTCCGCGACATGCGCCGCGACTCGGTGCGGTTCTCCCGCGCCTTCCGCCTGGTCCAGCACGCGGCCTCGGTCGGCGACCTCGACGTGCTGCGCGCCTACATCGACACGCTGGACCCCGCGGTGTGGCTCGAGCGCGCCCGCCGCACCCAGAAGGACGGCCGGCGCGAGGAGCTGATCGTCATCGCCGGCGTCCTCGACCGCCTCGACCTCGCGCCGAACCTGCGCCGCCTGTTCGGGCGGCTGACCACCGACGCGCTGAGCCTGCAGGCCGCCGCCCCCGACCTGCGGAAGATGTCGGTGCGCCTCACCCTGCTCCACGCGATCCGCCTCGCGCTGATCCACCGGATCTGGTTCACCGCCGTCCACATCCCCGGCTTCCGGCCCCAGGCCGGCGTCAGCCGCGAGCAGCTGCTGGAGCGCTTCCTGCGCCTCGACATCGACGGCTGCCTGAAGCTCCTCGACGAGATCTTCCCCGTCACCCCCGACCCGACGCTCGGCCTCAACTTCGGCGAGCCGGCCGGCCCGCGCGACGTCGGCACCTACGAGGCCGAGCATTCCGGCCTGTTCCAGCCGATCGCCAAGATGTTCACCCAGGTGCGCGAGATCTCGGGGATGATCCAGCACGAGGTCGGCGCGTTCGGG
>NZ_JAKSYQ010000135.1:0-4143 GCF_022829665.1 Methylobacterium sp. E-041
TCGCCCTCAAGATCACCGAAGGCCAAGCGCATGACGGTCGGGCCGCCGACGACATGCTCGGCGATCTGGGACCTGGGCAGACCCTCCTGGGGGATCGGGCCTACGACAGCGACGCGCGGCGCGAGCGCTTGGCCGAGCAGGGGGCCTGGGCGAACGTGAAGCCGATGCCCAACCGCAAGAACGTGCCGGCCTTCAGTGCCTTTCTGTACAAGTACCGCAATCTGGTCGAGCGGTTCTTCAGCAAGATCAAGCACTTCCGTGCGGTCGCAACACGCTACGACAAGGACCCGGAAAACTTCCTGGCCAGCGTCAAGCTCGCAGCCGTCCGCGTCTGGCTCAGGACTTTATGAGTCCGCGACCTAGGCTGCTCACCATAAAGCGGCCGAAGTCAGCCTAAGCCGCGCCTCGACAAGCGTACCCCGGTGCATACATTGCTGGGATGCGCCCTGCCCTCGTCGCCCTCGCCCTCGTCGGTTCCGTTACGGTCGTGAGCGCGGCCGAGCGGTTGCCCACCTTCCCCAAAGGAACGCCCTACGGGTCGGCGCGCAGCAGCTTGATTGCTCTTGGCTGGAAGCCGGTGACGATGCCCGAAGCGCAGGCATGCGACGAGGACGACGACCGCTGCAAGGGACGCCCCGAAATGGAGTCGTGCGCTGGCACCGGCCTCGCCAATTGCAACTTCACTTGGCGCCGCGGCGACACCTTAGTCGCCATTGGCACCATCGGCGAGACGAACCCCGTGGTGGTGGGGGTTCGCTGCCGCGCTGGCTGTTAGCGCGCCGCCGCTTGGACGTTGCCCACCATCAGATCGTTGCTCCGGTTCGCGGCGCGCTCGAAATGCTCTGCCGCCTTTTGCGGGTCCGTCACGCCATTGATTGTCACGTTGGTCGGCGAGTTCACGTTCATGCTCGACTGATTGTTCGTGGTCGAGCTTGTGCCCATCGGCGCCGAGCGAAGCGCAGCGTTCACGTCGAAACCGCCTGGATTGAAGCCGATCCCGCGTGCCATGACAGGCAGTTGCGGTGTAGCTGAAGCCGGCGCAGTTTTTGACGCCTCCTGTCGGCGAACGGCGTCAAGAACCTGTTGTGTGGACACTGCCGCACGTTGACCCGGATAGTAGCCCTGTCCCGACTGAGTTGGGAACGACGCCCATTCTTGCGCCAGAGCTTCTAGCACGGCGCCGTCACCACCGCCCTTGCGTCGGGCTTGAGCCATACGTCGCTCATAAAGGCGCAGCGCGAGCCGATCCTGCATGGCGGGATCAAACTTTTCGTCGCCTCTCAGGCCCATCTCTTTCCGAAGCCCATTCAGCGTGGCACGCATGAATTGGTATTTTCCAATCGCCGATGACCCGCGCATCCCCTTCTGAATGCCCTAAACTTCATCAAGCGTCTTGTCTGTCAGCGTACCTCCGACCTGATGCGCAAAAGAGTCGTCGTATCCGCGCTTGGTCCCTTCCGCTCGTGTAATGAGATCTAGGATGGGGTGCTTCGAGCCGGCGGGGTAGTTCGTCTCTGCCCCGGCGCCGCTGCCGCCCAACCCGACCGCACGCTTGACCGCGTTCCAGCCGCGCCGCATCAGACCGGGCTTCGCAGCGTCGTTCGCCGGCTCCTGTCCGAGGTAGCTCGCGCCACCGATTGCACCGACACCGAGGCCGCCGCTACCGCCGCCAAGCCCGAGCGAGCCTAGCAAGCCGGTGACGGCTTTGCCCACCGGATCGCCGCCGCCAGGGTTCAGGAACTTGCCCAGCCGGTTGAAGGCGTCGATCAGCAACCGGACCTCGTGCACGGTGTCGCGAACGGTCTTGGCGATGGCTTCAAATAGGTCCGTCGCGTGTTTCTGGTTCGCCTCGTTTCCGAACCACTCAAGCACGCCCTGCAATGCCTTCCCTAGGGCTTCGGCGGCGGTGGCGATCGCGCGCATGATCGCCTCGACCTTCTCGGGGTTCGCCGCGATCCAATCCTTGAACGCCTTGACGACGCGTTCCAGCACCGGGGCCATGACCGCCGTGAGCTTGTCGCCAAGGGCATCCATGACGGCGTGGAATGAGCCGAAGGCGCGGGCGAGGCGGTTTGCTGCCGAAGCCGTATCGTCGTCATTGAGGCCGAGCGACTTCCTAAGCGCCTTGTTCTCAGCCGTGAACTTGATGATCTCTTTCCGGTATCGGCTGTAGTGCTCGAAGTCCTCCTCCGAGATGCCTAGCAGGCCGGCGATCTGGGAGCCTGCGAAGTGCGGGTGCTTGGCCGAAATGGCGTCGATCGCGTTACCGAGCACGTCGGACGCATCGCCCTTCGTGTTCACCCCGTAGTTCTTGAGCAGTGCGTTCGTGCCAGGGTTCGTGCGGCGAGCGCGGGCGAAGCTCTCAAGCACGCCGATGGCGCGGGCGGCCGAGCTACCCGTCTGCTCAAAGGCGTAGCCGAGCGCCTTGATGCTATTCACCGACGCGCCGGTTCGACCGGCGACGTAGTAGAGGCGGTCGAAGTCGCCAAGGGACTTCGACAAAGCGTCCCCCAAGCCTTTCAGCGCCAGCGCGGCGCCGGCAGCAAATGCGACGATGCCTGCGCCCGCGATCCGCGCCGCGGTTGCCATGCTCTCAGCACGCTGCGTTAGCTCTGCCGCCCGTCTGGCCCCCGCCGCATGCGCGTCACGTTCGGTCTTCTCCAGGCCGGCGACGGCGCGCTCGGTCTTGCCGATGGCCTCCTGCTGCTTTTTCGCTCCCGCCTCATCGACTTTGAAGCCGAGTGAAACAATAAAGGCTCGGAGAACATCGTTCGACATGCCTAGTCTTCCTTGGGTCTGACAATGTATGTGATGGCTTCCCGAAGTTTCCCCGTGTCCACGAGTGGGGTCATCGGCCCAGGCGAGCGCCTGTTCTTCTTTCGGTGTAGTCGAGCGTAGACGGTGCGCGCGGCGAGCGGCGGGGCGATCCCGTCCGTAATGACACCGCGGACGCTGCTCTGTGCGAGGATGCCGACACGCTGTAGGGCTTTCGCCCCCTCGGCCTTGCCGGCTGTACGGTTGCCGCTCGAAACCGTAGCCTCGACCGCGCGAGCGGCGCCCTTCGCAAGCTCGTCGGTGATCTTGTCTTGGATGCGCTCGATCCCCGGCATCAGAAAGGGTCTCGCCGGGATGTTCGCTTCCGGGGCGCCGTACTCGTGGATGTATCCGAGCGCTGCGTTCGTGAGCCCGCTATCGCCATGTGCGCCGGCCTCGGCCGGGATGCCGATCACGACCTCCATCGACGCGAGGTCGCGAAGGGTGCGCTCTAGTTCCTTCGTGAGATCCTTGCCGCGCTCGACCGGCATCAGGCGGCCCCTCTCGGCGGATCGGAGGGCGGCGGCACCAGGGTTGCGGGATAGGACGACGCGTAGTTCAGAGTCTGCGCCATCGCGTGGCAGTAGGCGTCGAGGCAGTCCATCAACTCGGCCTCGTGCTGAGGCTCGGCCGTCATCGACAGCACGGATCTATCCGGCACGCCTGCGGCCCTCAGGACCACCCTGTAGGGGCCTGAGCGTTCTTCACCGGGGCAAGTGGCGACGACGATGCGGACGGCCGCCACGGTCCACATGTGCGCTATCTCGACATAGGTGCGCGGCACGTCGGGCGCCGTCTCCAGGGCTATCGGACGGAGGCGGAGCGGGACCACTTCACCCATCTCAGCCTCCCGCCGCGGGAGCGTCGGTATTGAAGTCGTCACTGATGCCGATGGAGCGGAGTTCGCGAGAGTCCGAGTTCAGACCGACGCCAACACCAAGCGTGAAATACTGATTGCCACGAGTGTCCCCACTATGCTCGGCTTTCAGTAATTTATAAAGGCCATCAGCCTGAACGCCCATAAGGTTGCCAGACTGAAGTAGGGCGTTGTTGCCCTGACCGGCCACCGATGGGTCGAATGCCGCGCGAACAACGCTGCTCTCGTCAATCTTGATCTTGCAGCCGGGGATGATGAGCGGATTGAGCAGGCATTGGAAGTTGACCCCGCCGATCGTTTGTTCTGGCATTCCTATGAGGCCGGAGGAGCTATTCAGGACGATCGTGCTGCCGGGGAGAGTGTTTGCAGCCTTCAGGACGTGGAAGCGACCGTTCACGTTGAACCACTGCGCCTCGCGCGCCTGGCAGACATCGCGGAGCATCTGATGGGCC
>NZ_JAKSYQ010000141.1:0-7059 GCF_022829665.1 Methylobacterium sp. E-041
CGAGGGGCTGAACATGCTGGTGCGGCGGCGGCGACGAACCTGAGCGGCGGAGCGGTTTCTCCCTCCCCCCTTAAGCGGGGGAGGGTGGGGGGGGGGGCGATATGCAAGAGGCGAGCGCCCCATGCCGAGAGGCTACTTTTCTGTCTGGACTCTCGGCTACGCCCGGCTGTTCCTCCCCCCGTTGAGGACGTGGTGACGATGTTGCTGGCGCATGATAAATGCCCGGAAGCCAGTATCGTGGGGTTCGCTTTCCGGCTCTTGTTCCAGGTGCCGGAGGGGTGCATCGTGGCCGTCAGCATGCGCACCGCACATATTCACTCCCCCTTTAAGCGGGGGAGGGTGAGCCTCGCGTAATCGAGCCTCGGGAGAGAAGAGAAACCTCCCCGGATAGGGCGCTCGCCTCTTCCGTACCGCTCCGCGCGCCACCCTCCCCCGCTTAAGGGGGGAGGGAGAAACCGCTCCGCCGCTCAGGTTCGTCGCCGCCGCCGCACCAGCATGTTCAGCCCCTCGACGCCGGCCGAGAACGCCATCGCGGTGTAGATGTAGCCCTTCGGCACGTGCGCCCCGAAGCCTTCGGCGATCAGCGTCATGCCGATCATGATCAGGAAGCCGAGCGCCAGCATCACCACGGTCGGGTTCCGGGCGATGAAGGCCGAGAGCGGCTCGGCGGCCACCAGCATCACGATCACCGCCACGATCACGGCGATCATCATCACCGGCACGTGCTCGGTCATGCCCACCGCGGTGATGATCGAGTCGATCGAGAAGACGAGGTCGAGCAGCAGGATCTGGCCGATCGCCGCGGCGAAGCCGAGCGACGCGGCGCCCGTCGCCTTCTCCGGCGGCGGGTCGACGCTGTGATGGATCTCGCTGGTGGCCTTCCACAGCAGGAACAGGCCGCCGGCGAGCAGGATCAGGTCGCGCCAGGAGAAGGCGTGGCCGGCGACCTGGAAGACCGGGCTCGTCAGCTGCACGATGAAGGCGACCGTGCCGAGCAGCCCGAGCCGCAGCACCAGGGCGAGCCCGATGCCGATGCGGCGCGCCTGCGCCTGGTGCTCGGGCGGCAGCTTGTTCGTCAGGATCGAGATGAAGATCAGGTTGTCGATCCCGAGCACCACCTCCATCACCACGAGGGTCGCGAGCGCGGCCCACACCGTCGGGTCGGCGGCGAGCTGAACGAGATGGTCCATCGGGCCCCTCCCTCGAAGCGCGCGCCTCAGCGCGGCGAGAGCCGGTTCGCGGTGCCCGGCCGGCGGGCGGCATCCGGCGCGTAGATCCTCAGGATCTTCGGGAAGACCTTGAAATGCGCCGGGGTGTGGGTGGTGAGCTCGCCGTCGGTGTTGACGGCCCGCGGCTTGCGCGTGCTCAGCACCACCTCGGTGGTCTGGAAGGCGCGCACGTCCTCGGCCCTGCCATGGGTGCCGCGGCGGAGCGCCGGCAGCAGCGCGAGCAGCCGCCACCAGTGCTTCACCTCGAGCGAGTAGAAGTCGAGCTTGCCGTCGTCGACGGTGGCGGTCTCCTCCACCGTCATGCCGCCGCCGTAGTGGCGCCCGTTGCCGACCGAGGCCTGGATCGTGGTGACGCGCTCGCGCTTTCCGTCGTGCTCGATCGTCACCGTGAAGGGCCGCACCCGGCGCAGCACCCGGAAGGCGGCGATGGCGTAGCCGACCGTGCCCCATTTCTTCTTCGATTCCGCGGTGAGCCCGCCGGCCAGATCCGCCGAGAAGCCGATGCTCGCCACGTTGAAGAAGTAGTGCCCGTTGACCCAGCCGAGATCGACCGGCTGCGCCGCCGCCGTGGTGATCAGCTCCGCGGCCGCCACCGGGTCGAGCGGCAGGCCGAGGGAGCGGGCGAGGTCGTTGGCGGTGCCGAGCGGCAGGATGCCCAACGGCAGCCCGGTCTCGACCAGGGCGGGTGCCGCCGCGTTCATGGTGCCGTCGCCGCCGCCGAGGATCACGAGGTCGACATCCTGCGCGTGCCGCCGGATCACCGCGCAACCATCGCGCTCGGGCTCCGGCTCGACCAGGTCGAGCCCGCCCGCGCGCAGCGCGTCGCGCACGGCGTCGATCGCGCCGCCGCCGTTGCGGGCCTTCGGGTTGCACAGCAGCAGCGCCCTGCGGCGGCCCGCTGCACCGTCATGGGGAGGAACGCCCGCGCTCATCGGAAAACCTCCGGCATCCCGGATCGAGTTTGCGAATCGGACAAGCGGCAGCCCTTCGGCGCGTTCGTCCCACCCGCGGGGGCGCGGGGGCGACGGCGTGGCAGAGATCCGACATCGCGGTCGACGCCTCGACCGCCAGAGGGGCCCGGACCCGGAATACGGCCTAGGTGGCGTACCGGTCGATCGATCTCAACCCCGGCGCCCGCGCAATCGCGCGCTTCCCATGGGCCGGGGCGGCGGTTTCCGCGGCTTGGACGGTCTTCCGCTCGCATCGATCAGGACCGAAGCCTTCGGCCCGGCCCGGCCGGGTGCCTCGAGCGACCGGGTCCACCGGGCGGACTGCGCGCCCGTCGGGGAGGGCGCACGCGCGTGCTTCGCGCGGTCTTCGCGTGGTCTTGGCGCGGTCTTGCGCTCCCGATCGGCCGGCGCAATCGCGGGCGTCCGCCGGCACCGGACGCGATTCGCGCGACCCGTCGATGCCGAAGGCGGTCGATCCGCGACGGCGTGCCGGTCCGACGGAACCAGCCGCCCACCCGCTTGCGTTAACCTCGGCCGTTCTAAAACGCCCCGTTCGACGTTCGGCCACCATCCGGTGATCCCATGTGCTCTGATCTCCCGCGCTTCGGCGCCCGGCGTTCCACGCTCGCGCTCGGCCTGATCCTCGCCGCCGGCGCAGCGCAGGCGCAGACGCCTCCGGCCTGGGTCGATCCGCCGGCGAAAGTCGCGCCCGGCACGCCGGCGCCCAAGGCCGAGCCGCAGCCGCAATCGCAGTCGCAAGCGCAACAGCCCCCAGCACGGGAGTCGACGCGGCCGGCCTCCGAGACCGCGGCCGGCACCGATCGGAATGCGAAGCCGGATCGCGAGACGGCGCAGCCCGCCGGGAACGCGGCGAGCCCGGCGCCCGCCTTCGCGGAGACCGAGCGCGACGGGGCCGCCATGGGGGGGCCGAGCCGGCGCGCCGAGCGGCCGCGCCTGCGCCGTCGCTCGGCGCGGCGGCTCTCGGACACGCCGGCCGCCGACGCGCTGACCGTCGCGCCGCGGATTCCCTCCGGCGCACGCGAGGCGGCGGCCGACCCGCGCTTCGCCGACTGGGCCGGGCAGGCCCAGGGCCTGGCCGAGGATTACCTCGCCTCCTTCTCCGGATCGAACGGCGCCATGGTCTCGGGCGCGTCGCGCTTCTACGGCGAGCGCATGCGCTTCCACGGGCGGATGACGACGTTCGCGGCCCTGCTCGCCGAGAAGCGCCGCTTCGCGCAGCGCTGGCCCGAGCGGCGCTACGAGCCGCACGACACCCGCACCGCCTGCAATGCGGCGCTGCAGAGCTGCGTCGTGCGCACCCTCGTCGACTTCCGGGCCGGCAACCCGGCCCGCGGCGCGCGCTCGCAAGGGGTCGCCGAGCTGGTGCTCGAGGTGAGCTTCGCCGGCGGCCGGCCGGTGATCGTCTCCGAATCGAGCCGGGTGCTGCGCCGCGGCGCCACGGTCGGCGCGCTTCCCGGAGCCGGCGCCAACGGCTAGACGACACGCCATGACAGCCTCGGCCACGAAACCACCGGCCACCGGAACATCGGCCACGACGCCCCCGGATGCGGAAGCCGAGGCCGCGACGGCGCGCCCGGCGCTCGCCGGCCCCGGGCGCGCGGCCCTGCGCGGCGCGGTCGAGGCCGAGATCGCGCGCCGCAACCCGAAGCCGGTGGCCCTGCGCACGCTGCAGCTCCTCGCCGAGGCCGCGGTCGAGCCGTCCGAAGCGCCGCCGGGCCATCGTGTGGTCGACCGCCACGGCCGCCCGCGCCGTCATGCCGGGTCGGACGCGCCGCTGACGCTCGCCGAGCTCGTCGACGAGATCCAGGCCCGGCACCCGGCGCTGTTCCGCCCGCCGGCGACCGTGCCGGCCGAGCCCGAGCCCGAGGCGGCCAAGGACGCCAAGGACGCCTCGCTTCTGGCCGGCGCCGCCGAGATGCGCGCCGCCACCGCCCGCCTCGTCGAGACCGGCTCCGAGCGCGCCCGGGCGCTGGCCGAGCGCTCGACCGAGCAGGGCCGGGCGCTCGCCGAATCCGCCGCCGACCGCGTCTCCGGCGTCCGGGCGGGGATGGCCGCCTGGCTCGCCGCGCGGCACGCGGCGGCGGCGAACAGAGCCGCCGAGACGACGGCCGGCGCGGCCCCCCAGCCGGCCTCGCGCGATCCGGCATCCCCCGATCAGGCATCCCGCGATCCCGCTTGGCGCGAGCAGGCGTCGCGGGTCGAGGCTTCGGCCCGGGTCGGGGCTTCGGCCCGGGACGGGGTCGGCCGCGTCGCCGCGCGCCTGCGCGACTGGCAGGGCGAGGGCGAATCCGTGCGCCAGCACCGGCGCTGGCTGGCCGGCGGCACCGCGGCGGCCCTGCTCGCGGTGCTGGCGGCCGGCCTCGTCGTCGGCAACCGTGCGCCCGAGAACGAAAGCCCGGCCCAGCGGGCGACGCGGGCCGGCGCCGAGAAACCCGCGCCGGCCGCGCCCGCGCCCGATCCGGTGACGCCGCCGCCCGAGACCGCCGACACGGTCGGCCTGCCCGAGCCGCCGGCGCCGCCCGCCGCCAACGCGATCAGCGGCAAGGCCGAGGTCATCGACACCGCGACCGTGCGCGTCGCCGGCAAGCTGATGCACCTGTTCGGCGTCGAGTGGGTGCGCGGCGGGCAGGCGGACGAGCTCACCAAGTACCTCGCCGGCCGGCCGATCACCTGCACGCCGGTGCCGGGCAGCGAGAACGTCTCCTGCACCGTCGAGGGCCGCGACCTCTCCGAGGTGGTCCTGTTCAACGGAGGCGGCCGCGCCTCGCCCGAGGCCTCCCCCGAGCTCGTCGCCGCCGAGGACCACGCCCGCACCGAGCGCATCGGGGTGTGGAAGCGCTAGAGCAGCGTCGCGCGAGGTGGACGCCGGCTCGGGTGAAGGCAACGCCATCCCACGAGGCGCGAGAGCGTTTTTCCGCGATCCGGTGATCGCGCAAAATACGCTCCAAGCCGCACGGGACGGACGCGTCGCCCGGACCCGCGCCAGCCGGGCGATGTGGAGAGGCGCCGCCCCTGCGAGGACGAGCGGCGCCCGTTCGCGCCGTCGCCCCCGGCTGCGCTAGGATGCCGGCGCGCCGCGTCGGCGCCTTGCGGGGATGGCGATGAGTCTCTCGATCGGCCTGAGCACCTTCGCGGTCGTGGCGGCGATCCTCGTGGTCGTCACGCTGGCGGCCGGCATCAACATCGTGCCGCAGGGCTACGTCTTCACCGTCGAGCGCTTCGGCCGCTACGCCCGCACCCTCGAATCCGGGCTCGGGCTGATCACCCCGTTCGTCGAGCGCATCGGGCGCCGCGTCAACGTGATGGAGCAGGTGATCGAGGTGCCGAGCCAGGAGGCCTTCACCCGCGACAATGCCGGCGTCACCATCGACGCGGTGGTGTTCTACCAGGTGCTCGACGCCGCCCGCGCTTCCTACGAGATCTCCAACCTCGACGTGGCGACGCGCACCCTGACGATGACCAACATCCGCACCGTGGTCGGCTCGATGGACCTCGACCAGCTGCTCTCGCACCGGGACGAGATCAACGAGCGGCTGCTCAGGGTGATGGACGCCGCCGCCTCGCCCTGGGGGGTGAAGATGACCCGCATCGAGATCAAGGACATCGTGCCGCCAGCGGACCTGGCCGGCGCCATGGCCCGGCAGATGAAGGCCGAGCGCGAGAAGCGCGCCTCGGTGCTGGAGGCGGAAGGCCACCGCCAGGCCGACATCCTGCGCGCCGAGGGGCGCAAGCAGTCGGCGATCCTGGAGGCGGAAGGCCGCAAGGAGGCCGCCTTCCGCGACGCCGAGGCCCGCGAGCGCTCGGCCGAGGCCGAGGCGAAGGCCACCGGCATGATCAGCGCCGCGATCGCCGCGGGCGACATCGCCGCGGCGAACTTCTTGGTGGCCGAGAAGTACGTCGAGGCGGTGCGCGCCATCGCCACCGCCCCGAACCAGCGGGTCGTCGTGGTGCCGATCGAGGCGGCGGCGCTCGCCGGGACGCTGGGCGGCATCGCCGAGATCACGAAGTCGGTGTTCGGGGAGGGCGCGGCGCCCGCGCGCCCACGCTCCGGTGCGCCGCCCAGCGTCGGGATGCCGCGGACGTGAGCTTCTCCGGCGCCTGGTCTCAAATCTTGGCGAACGCCTTCGCGGATCTGGGTCCGGCCTGGGCCTGGATCCTCGCCGGCCTGGCGCTGGCCGGGCTCGAGCTGGTGGCGCCCGGCATCTTCCTGATCTGGCTCGGGCTCGCTGGGCTCGCCACCGGCCTCGTCGCGGCGCTCGTGCCCCTGCCGTGGCAGGCGCAGCTGCTGCTGTTTTCCGGGCTCGCCGTCGCCGCGGTGCTCATCGCCCGCCGCCTCGGCCGCGACCACGTCCCGACCCTCAACCGCGCCGACCGCGGCCTCGTCGGTCGCGAAGGCCTGCTCGCCGAGCCGATCCAGGACGGCGCCGGCCGCATCCGCTTCGACGACACCCTGTGGCGCGTCACCGGCCCGGACCTCCCCGCCGGCGCGCGGGTGCGGGTGACGGGCATCGACGGGACGGTGCTGGTGGTGACGGGGGCGTGAGGCGGCTGCGGCTCGGGCTGGCCGCATCGTTCGCCGCTCCGCCCCGCCATCCCGGGGCCGCGCAGCGGAGCCCGGGATCCAGTGCCGCAGGTCGATCTTCAGTCCGCACCCTCGGCGGCTCCGGATTCCGGGCTCGCCTGCGGCGCCCCGGAATGACGGGGGTGGCGCCCCCTCACCCGAACGCGCCGACCTCGTGCTGGATCATCCCCGAGATCTCGCGCACCTGGGTGAACATCTTGGCGATCGGCTGGAACAGGCCGGAATGCTCGGCCTCGTAGGTGCCGACGTCGCGCGGGCCGGCCGGCTCGCCGAAGTT
>NZ_JAKSYQ010000144.1:0-8881 GCF_022829665.1 Methylobacterium sp. E-041
TGGTGCTCGACAACAAGACCAGCCAGATCCTGCCCTGGCACCGCACCGGCTACACCTTCATCAAGCGCGAGAGCCAGGACGCCGTCGCCTGGGTCTCCCTCGGCGGCGTCACCTCCCCGGTCACCACCGCCAACCGCTGAGGCTCAGGCGGCCTGGAGCGCCGGCTCGGCCTCGACCTCGGACGGGACGGGTTCTTCCGTCATCTCGGCATCCGCCGGCACGGGCCGCTGCGCCGGACGCTTGAGGGCGTCGCGGCGGATCCGGCCGAGCTGCATCTCGATCCGCCCGATGAAGGCGGTGATGTGGGGGGCGACGCCGCGCAGGCTGGCCAGATCGCGCAGGAGGATGTCGACGGCGAGCGCGCGGTCGGCGTCGGTGGGCGAGGCGGCGAGGAACATCTCCACCGCGTGCTGGGCGATGTCGATCGCCCCCGGGGCGCCGTTCTCGGCGAGAGCCCGGATCATGAGATGGATGGGGGGTTGCGACACGGTTGCGATGATCCCTGGCGGCGCGTTGGCCGGCGTCTTGCTGGGACCCTCGAATGCCGATCCCATGGCACCGGCACGCCGTCACGCCGGTGTCACAGTCTCAAGCCGCGAATCACGCCGGAATCAAGGGCTGATCGACCGTGCAGGGCACGCATACCCATGGCGCATGTGCGGGTGGCGCCCTTACATCACCACGCGGGATCGGAACCTTTCGCCGCCGACGTGGTTAATTCGCCCTTAAATTTCGATTGAGCCGCCGACCGGAGCGTGCCAGCTTGGGCGCTTCGGCAGGGCGGAGCATCGAGCATGCGGCACGCGGTTGTCCAGGCGGCAGGTGCCCTCGGCGGCATCCGATGGCGCGATGCGGTGCGGCGCACGGGACGCGCCGCGGCCCTGGGCTTCGCCGGAACGATCCTGATGATCGGGGGGGCCTCCACCCAGCCACGCATCGCCGCCCTCCCGCCCGATGCGGCCACCGCCGTGGAGACCGGGCCGGCGGCGCGGCCGGTGGCGGCGTGGACCGAGTTCTGCCGACGCATGCCGGCCGAATGCGACGTCGACACCCGCGAGCTGGCGACCATCGCGATGAACACCGCCCTGTGGCGGACGCTGGCGAGCGTGAACCGCCGGGTCAACGCACGGATCAGGCCGATCACCGACCAGGCGCACTGGGGCGTCGTCGACCGTTGGGACTTCCCGGATGACGGGTTCGGCGATTGCGAGGATTACCAGCTGCTCAAGCGCCGGATGCTGATCGAGCGCGGGCTTCCCCGGCGTGCCCTGCGGATGACTGTGGTGATCGACGACATCGGCGAGGGCCACGCGGTGCTGATGGTGCGCACCGACCGCGGCGACTTCATCCTCGACAACAAGACCAACACGATCCTGTCGTGGCGCAACACCGGATACGCATACATCAAGCGCGAGGGGCAGGACGGGCGGGCGTGGGTGACGCTCGACGGCGGCGCGTCGCCGGTGGCGACGGCCAACCGCTGACGGCCCGGCTCAGGCGCCGACGACGAGGGCCGCGAGGTCGAGGGCGACGCGGCCCGAGAGCAGCCCCCAGCCGCAGGCGATGATCGTCGCCAGCATCACGAACGGGATCGGGCGCCCCTCGATCCGGCGCCCGCGCAGGGTGTTGCGCAGGATGATGAACGGAGCGCCGAAGGCCAGCATCGGCAGCGCGGCGACGGCGGTGACGCCGCCGAGCCCGAGCAGGTTGAAGCTTGCGCGGCGCGTCGTGAACAACTCGAACGCGCTCGCGAGCAACCCTGACAGGGCCAAGCCCACGCAGAGCGTCCGGATCGTATCGAGGGCAGCGGGGGCGAGGACCATGACGCGCGCACTCCATCCGAGGATGCGTGCAGTCTAGCCCGGATGTTTACGAAGCGTTAAGCACTTGTGCGGGTTAGCGTTAATTCGTGCACAGGCGAGACGCCGGACTCAGGCCTCTTCCTCAAGGTCGATGTCAAGGATCGCCATCCGGAACACGAAGGAATCGTCGCCGTCCTCCTTGTCGTCGGAGATCACGCCGATCGACTCCTCGCCGATGTAGACCTCGGCGGAATCGCCGTTCTTCAGTGCCACGATGCGGATGCTGGCATTGGCGAATTTGCGGCGCAGGTAGTCCTGCAGCTTCGCGACTTCGGGCTTGGTCACGCTGTCGAGCCTTTCGGGTTCTTCATGCAGGGTGTCTTCGGCGATGCGCGCCGTGATCGGCGGCCCGCCCGGCGGCCGGGCCACCGCTTGCCACGCCCTCGGCGGTGGAGCAAGCGCGGCGGCCCGCCCGCGTCAGATCCCCTCGGCCATGTGGATGAACTGGTCGATGCTGACGAGCTGATCCATGGCGCGGGCGGGCTCGGCGCAGCCGGCGGTGCCGACGACGCGGGCCGGCACGCCGACCACCGTGGTGTTGGCCGGAACCGGACGCAGGACCACCGAGCCGGCGGCGACCCGGGCGCATTCCCCGACCTCGATGTTGCCGAGGATCTTGGCGCCGGCGCCGATCATCACGCCGCGGCGGATCTTGGGATGGCGGTCGGCGCCCTGCTTGCCGGTGCCGCCCAGCGTCACCGCATGCAGGATCGAGACGTCGTCCTCGATCACCGCGGTGGAGCCCACGACGAGGCCGGTGGCGTGGTCGAGGAACACGCCCCGCCCGATCCGCGCCGCCGGATGGATGTCGCACTGGAACACCTCGGACGACCGGCTCTGCAGGTAGAGGGCGAGGTCGCGCCGGCCCTGGTTCCAGACGTGGTGCGCCAGCCGGTGGGCCTGGATGGCGTGGAACCCCTTGAAGTACAGCACCGGCTCGATCGCGCGGCTGGTCGCGGGATCGCGATCCGTCACCGCGACGATGTCAGCCCGGAACGCCTCGCCGATGCGCGGGTCCGCCTGGATCGCCTCGTGGAAGGCATGCGCCACGAGCTCGGACGGCAGCGCAGGATGCCCGAGCCTTGCGGCGACCCGGTGCGAGACCGCGCCCTCCAGGCTGGTATGGTTGAGGATCGTCGCCACGATGAAGGACGCGAGCTGGGGCTCGTCGCGGATCACCGCCTCGGATTCGGCCCGCAGGCGCGACCAGACCGGATCGACGGTGCCGGCGAGCCCGTCGGCGACGGGACGCCCGAGGGCGTGACTGCCAGTCATGGTATGCTCCTCGGTGGCGCGGGACGAAGCCCGATGGCCGGTCGGCGCCGGGGCGCCCCGGCCGGGTCGCGCCGGGTCACGGATGATCACGGGTCGGTTGCGGACCGGCGATGCCCGGTCGTCGCCCGACGCACGCCGAAAGCTTGGGGTGACGCCGGCCCACGATCAAGGGTCGGCGCGAGACGCCGGGCACGGCATTGCAACCCTCAGGCGGTCGCCGCCTGCGCCTGGAAGCGCGCCTCGATCGTTTGCGTCAGGCGATCGACCATCACCTCGACGGGGACGTCGGAGGTGTCGACCGTCGCCGAGGCGCGGGCGTAGAGCGGCTCGCGGCTGGCGAGCACCGCCCGCAGCTCCAGCATCGCCGAGGCGTGGTCGCCGGTCATGGCGAGGTGCCCCTGGTCGCGGACCCGCTGCATGTGCTCCTCCGGCCGCGCCTTGAGCCAGACGGTGAAGAACGCCTGCAGAAGGAGGTCGTAGGTGAGGGGCTCGGCGACGATGCCGCCGCTGGTCGCGAGCACCAGCGGGCCGGGATGCTCGGTCAGGCGCCGCAGCGCCGCCTGCTCGAGCCGGCGATAGCCTTCCTGCCCGTAGATCGCGAAGATCTCTTGGACCGAGAGCGCGTTCTCGCGCTCGATCTCGGCGTTGAGCTCGATGAACGGCCAGCCGAGGCGTTCCGCGGTCATCCGCCCGAGCGTGGACTTGCCGGCACCGCGCAGGCCGACCACCGCCACGCGGGGGCGCGGCATGCTGCCATCGCGCGGGCCGCCGGAGAGCGCTTCCTTGGCGGCCGCGATCTGCGCCGGCGAAGCCTGCCCCAGCAGGTCGCGCAGCACCGGCCAATCCGGAATCGCGTCGTTGCCGGTGATCAGGTCGTCGAGGCGCACGCCCATGGCGTCGGCGACCCGCCGCAGCAGGATGATCGAGACGTTGCCCTGCCCGCCCTCGAGCTGGGCGATGTAGCGCTCGGACAGGCCCGACGTCTGCGACAGCAGCTTGCGCGACAGCCCGCGAACCGTGCGCGCATGGCGGACCCGACGACCGAGGTCGTTCAGGAAGAGTGATTCTTGTTCCACCGCGCCGGCCATGGCGTCGTCCGCTTTCCGATTGATCCCAAGCGCGAGACCGGCCTCTCGGCCATCCCGACGCAAGTCATGCGCCGCGAACCTCGCGTGAGGGCGGCCATGACGCGGTCACGCCCGATCTCTCGCGAGACGTCCGGCGCACCCCTGCCCTCGGTGCATGATTGTTTGTCTCAAGGAATTCGAGCGGTTGCGATGCTGCGACGCAAAACGCGTCCGCCTCACCGGTCCTCTCGTCCGACGCCCCGTATGTGTTGCGCTGCGGTCCCGCGGTCAACCCGGCGCGCCGATCGTTGTAGGGACAACGGGTGCGGTTTTCCCGCGCGATGTGCCCGGTTCTCTCACTCGGTGGTGAGTGCGGTGGCTTCGAGGACGGGCTCCCCGGCGGGTGTCCTGCGGGGCGCCGCGGGCCGTACGACGGCGGCGAGACGCTCGGCCGAAGGGCGGCGCGGCGGCAGCGGCACCGCCACCGTGTCCGCCGCCGGATCGACCGATGTGGCGGCGGCCGGCGTCGGCGCTGCCGGCGTCGCGGGGAGGGTCAGGTTGGAAAGGTCGGCGCTGGCCACCTGGACCGGGGCGCCGAAGGCATCGGGCCGGCGCGGCGGCAGCGGCACCGAGACGGTCTGGGCCGCGCCGGCCGAATCGGCCTGGGGCTGATCGGCCGCCGGATCCTGCGTCGGCCGCAGGCTCGCCATCTCCACCGAATCGCCGGCGCCGAAGGCCGCGGGGCGACGGGGCGGCAGCGGCACCGCGACGGTCTCGGCCGGTGCTGCGGCCGCGGTCGGCGCATAGGCCAGGGCGACGTTGGCGGCGGCGAGGTTGGGGTCGGCCGGGGGGGCGCCGGTGAACAGGCTCGCGACCGCGCTCGCCGAGGCGGCGACCGGGGCGACCACGGAGGCGACCTCGGTGGAGATGCCCTGGCGCTTGGCCGCGTAATAGTACCCGCGATTGTAGTAGCCGTAGGCCTGCGTGATGTTGCCCTGCGCCGTGCGGTAGGCGCCGGCGAGGTAGGCGACGCCGTATTTGAGGTTCGTCGCCGGGTCGAGGAGGCCGGCGGCGTCGCCCTGGTAGCCGAGGCTGCGCGCGGTGGCGGGCTTGATCTGCATCAGCCCGAGCGCGCTGCCGCCCTTGGCCTTCGGGTTGTAGTTGCTCTCGCGCTTGACCACCGCGTGGACGAAGCTCGCCGGGACGCCGTTCGCCTTCGCGTGCTGCTCGATCAGCGCATCGATGTTGTCGCGGGCTCCCTGCGCGATGGCCGGGACGGTCACGACCGCCAGAGCTGCGGCGAGGAGAAGGCGTCGATGCATCCTGAAGACCCGGTCCCGCTTGTTCTGGTCAAGCTAGGTCGGGGTCAAATGAGGCCGGAAAGCGGCTCGGATGCGGTCGCCGGTGGGCGACGAGACCGGGGGCGCCGGCCTGTGCCCGGCATGCCACAGACGTCGCCCTCCGGGCGTCAGGGCAGGATCAGCCGATCGACCGCCTCGGCGAAGCCGTCGGCATCGTTGGTGTCGGTGAGGTCGGTGGCCGCCGCCTTCACCGCCTCCTCGGCGTTGCCCATCGCCACCGAAACCCCGCTGCGCGCGAACATCGCCCCGTCGTTGCCGGCATCGCCGAAGGTGGCGATGCGGTCGCGCGCGATGCCAAGATGTTGCGCCATCCAGTCCACGAAGCCGCCCTTGTCGATGCCCGGCGGCGTCACGTCGAGGTAGTAGGCCTGGGAGCGGTGCACGACCGCGCGGCCCTCCAGGGCACCGCCGATCTCGGCCTCGCAGGCGGCCAGGTGCGCGTGGTCCCGGCTGACGCCGACGAGCTTGGAGGCGCGGCCCAGCAGGGGGGAAAGGTCGGCGACCACGTTCGGCTCGGCATCGAGGGTCCGGCGCTCGAGGTCCGTATAGGCCCCCGCCGGGTCGCGCAGGCTCCACGAGCCGTCGGCGAAGACCCAGACGTCGAGTTTCGCGGCGACGAGCCGGTCGACCGCATCCCGGGCGGTGGCCTCCGGGATCAGCCGCTCCTCGATCACGGCGAGGTCCGGGCCGACCACCGTCGCGCCGTTGAAGGCGCCCATCGGCAGGCGGAGCGCCAGGGTCTCGACGAGGCCGCGCAGGCCGACCGGCGGGCGGGCGGACGCCACGGTGAAGCCGATGCCGGCGGCGTGCAGGCGCGCCACCGCCGCGATCGTCCCCGGGCTCAGGCTCTTGTCGGTGCCGACGAGGGTGCCGTCGACGTCCGAAATCACGAGGTCGATGCGCCGTGCGCTCATGCGGATTCACTTCCGGTCCCGTTTATCTGCGCGACGACCCGCTCCGCGACCGTCTCGGGGGGATCGTCGATCCCGACGACGATCGGGTGCTCGTCGGCGGTCGGCGGTTCGAGGATCGCGAACTGGCTGTCGAGGAGCGCCGGCGCCATGAAATGCCCGTGACGACCCGCCAGCCGGCCGGCGATGAGCGCCCGGCTGCCGTCGAGGTAGACGATCCGCACCCGCCGCGAGCCGCCGGTGAGCACCTCGCGATAGGCGCGGCGCAGGGCCGAGCACACGATCACGCCGGACTCGCCCCGCTCCAGCCGGTGCTGGATCCAGACCGCGATCGAGGCGAGCCAGGGCGCCCGGTCCGCGTCGTCGAGGGCGAGCCCGGCATGCATCTTGGCGACGTGCTCGGGCGTGTGGAAGCTGTCGCCGTCGACGAAGATCCAGCCGAGCCGCTCGGCGACCAGCGCGGCCACCGTGCTCTTGCCCGAGCCCGAGACCCCCATCACCACGAGCACCTGCGCGGCGGGCCGCCCCGCCTGGTCGTTCGATCGGGACGGGCTCACGGGGCTGCGGCTCCGGGTTCGGGTTCGGCGGCGGGATCGCAGCGGACGGATAGCACGCCGCCCGCCCGAGGGGAGAACGGCCGCGTCTCAGCCGGCGCCCTTTCGAAGGCTGGGCTGAAGGTCGGCGACGATCGGGCGGACCGCCCGGTCGCGGAGGAATTGCGGCCCCAGCACCATCCGGAAATAGTCGTACGGGCCGGGCCGCTCGTTCGACATCAGGAACTGGAAATGCATCCGGAACGGCTTCCGGCAGACCTTGGCGTAGGTCTCCGGCGTGAGGATGTCGCGCACCTGCGCGGAGCGTACCAGCGGGTTGGCGATCGGGCCGCCGGCGAGCGGCAGGTCGAGGTCGAGCACGGGGTTGAAGCCGGGGAAGTTCATCCAGTCCTGCGGCGCCTGCACGTCGAGCCAGACGATCCGGCGCGAGGCGATGAGCGTGGCGACCTCGGCGCGGACGTGATCGGCGAAGGGCTGCGCGGCGACGAGGGGCAGGCCGGACCCGAGCGTGACCAGGGCGAGGGCCATGTCGTCCGCCCCGAGCTTCGGGGCGCGGGCCAGGATCCGGGCGGCGACTTCGGCGGCCGTGAGGCCGCCGGTGGAGTGGCCGACGATCATCACCTCGTCCGGCCGCTCGCCGCGGGCCTCGGCCTCGGCGATCCGCGCCAGGACGCGGTCGGCGAACACCTCGAGCCGCTCCGCGTAGTCGCGCCGCCAGCCGTTTCCGTGCTGCCAGTTGAACACCCAGTCGTTCAGCAGCTGCCAGAAGAAGAACCGGTTGAGCAACGCCTCGATCGCGACGATCCAGGCGATCCCGGCGACGACGGCGAGGGGCAGGGTCACCCAGGGCGGCCAGCCGAGGCTGTGACCGAACCAGTCGCCGAGATGGGCGTGCACCATCGTCCCGATCGCCGCGGACAGGGCCGTGAGCAGCACGACCATGACGAACGGGTAGATGACCACGTTCCCGTAGAGCCAGTTGAGCCGGTAGAACCGGAAGATCAGCCCGCGCAGCAGGGCATGCAGCGTGCCGACGACCAGCAGCAGGACGCTCAGGACCCGCGGCCGGCGGAAATCCCGCGCGACGAGGTCGTCCCAGAGCAGCACGTCGTAGGACGTCGCCGCACGCCCCGGATCCCGGCCCGGACCGACCGTCCAGCTCTGGACGAGGCCGTCCGGGCTGAGGACCGCCGGGGAGATGTCGGGCCGCGGATCGCCGAACCGCTTCGCGTGCCGGAGGAGCTCGCGCACGAACAGGAGGCGATAGCGGGTCCGCGCCTCCGGGTCGTAGCCGGGAATGAAGAACACGTGCCGTCGGCGCACCGTGCCGGGCCGCTCGGCCTGCAAGTCCGGCGGTGTGTAGGAGAGGGGCAGCCTCATGAGCGAGGAAGTTTTTCCAAGTCGTGCGATGTATCGCGGGGCGGCTCGATTGCCATCCCATAGAGCTTCATTTGTACGAAAACCAGATCGCGCTTCCGGCGGGCGGCATCCCCTGCCCTCCGACCATCGGATCGCGACGGCTTCGTGTGTGCAGCGGGGATCATCACCCTCGATCCGGGCCTGCGCGGCTCAGTGTGTCCGCCCCGCTACGGACAGGGGGCTTCCGTTCGGCTAGGCGTCGAAGCCTCGAAAACGATCAGGCGATCCTGGATGCGCGTCCTCCCTCTGCTCCTGCTCACTGCGCTCGCGGTGTCGGGCTGCTCGGTTCTTCCGGCTTCGGGTCCGACGGCGCGTGCCGTGGAGGCGGGGGCGGAGCTGTCGACGCCGGAGGGGCTGCTGGCGCGCTACGAGCTGGTGGACGTGACCCCGGCGGTGATCGAGGCCCTGCGCGGGCGCCCGCTCGACAGCCTG
>NZ_JAKSYQ010000147.1:0-3037 GCF_022829665.1 Methylobacterium sp. E-041
GGCCGCCGGGATCGGTGGCGCAGGCGGCGTGGGCCTCGCGGTTGGCCTGGGTCAGCGCCTCCATCGCGATCTCCTTGGCGCGCGCCTCCAGCCGCCGCGCCAGATCCTCCGACAGCCCGTCGTAATGCACCGCGCGCTCGAGGAAGCGCGGCGCCTCGCCGAGGATGTTGGCGACCGAGGCCGCGATGTGGTCGTGGAGGTTGCGCCCGAAATAGTAGAGCTGCGGCTCGCCGCCGCCGCGCGGCACGTAGGCGGCCTCGGCCAGCACGATCCGGTCCTGGCCGTCGAGGGTGGCGAGCCCGCGGTCGAGCCATTCGTCGAGCACGGCGCGGGGCCTCAGATCGCGGGTCACGCCGGCGACCAGGGCCTCGAAGGAGGGGCCGTCCTCGCCCGCGCGCCGCAGCGCCAGCGGGCGCCCGTCCGGGTCGGTGAAGGCGGGGTCCGCGAGCCACCGGGCGATGATCCGGCTGGTGCGCGAGACCACCGCCGGCACCGCGCTCACCGGCGCCCCGGCCCCGCGCAGGCGCCGCACCTCCTTGCGGTGGATGCCGGTGAGCAGCGAGACCCGGCTGTCGGTCTGCTCCTTGCCCTGCAGCGCGAAGTCGTGCTCGGCGACGTTGACGTAGAGCTCGCGCAGCAGGTTCGTCAGCGCCGGGAAGGTGATGCCGCGGGCCACGAACAGCCGGACCAGCGGGCGCAGCAGGCGCGCCACCGGCGCGTGCAGGGCAGCCCCCTCGGCGGTGTCGTTGACGGTCTCGGACATCGGCGCAGCATGGAGGTGGGCAACGTGGGACACAATCCCACATCGTGCGCCGGCGCACCTTGGCCCACCGATTTCGCGTTGACGTGGGAAATCTGCACACATACGGTTTGTGCGTGGTCAAATTTCCCACGTCAACGCGACCCGGACGAGGCCGATGCCCGAACCGAAACCCGCCCTCGTCTGCCGCCCGATGCCGCCCCTGAACGCGACCCTGCGCCGCGATCGCAGGCCGCCGGGCGGGACCACCCTTTCGCGACTGGGCCGGCTCGCCGCCTGCCTCGTCGCCCTCGCGCTGCCCGCCCTCGGGATCGCCGCCGCGGACACGGTCCACCGCGTCGCGACCCCAGGGGCGCTGCAGGCCGCAGCACCAGGATCCCCCTCCCGGGATGCTGCGGTGCTCGACGGCGCCTCCCGGGCCGGCAGCCCGGTCCGGGAGGCGCTCCTCCTCACCCCCGACCGGGATCCGCGCCGATGATCGCCGCCGCCGCCCGAAGGCCGCCCGCCATAGGGACCGACCCGATGCGGACCGACCCGATGCGGACCGACCCGAGACCCCCGTGCGGCGGCGCCCGCGTCCTCGACCTCGCGATCTGCATGATCCTGGCCGTCACCATCGTCGGCCTGCTGCTGCTGGCGCTCTGACCGGCCCGTCGGAGGGCGTCTTCCGCAGCCGCGCCTTCCCCCCGCTGCGGAGGGGCGCGACCTTTCCGGACAACGCGCTCCCCACTCCCGGCCCGCTTCGCGGCCCTCCCCCCGCCGAAGGGGGAGGCACGGGCGGCCCGCTGGATCCCGCTCCGCAAAACCTCCCATCCCAACACGAGAACCCCCATGTCGAGATCCGTTCCGGCGCTCGTTCGCACCCTGCTGCCCGCCTTCGGCCTGATGGCCGGGCTCGCCTCCGCCGAAGCCGCGGACCTGCCGCGGCGGGCGCCGCCTCCGCCGCCGCCGGTTCCGCCCGCCTTCACCTGGACCGGGTTCTACGCCGGCGTGAACGCCGGCTACGCGTTCCGCGAGTCCGGCAAGGGCTTCACCGACCCGACCTACGGCACCGTGACCGGCGGGGCGGCGAAGGGCGGCTTCGCCGGCGGCGGCCAGGTCGGCTATAACTACCAGCTCACGCCGGGCTCGGGCTTCGTCGTCGGCGTCGAGGCCGACATCCAGGGCACCGCCTTCGCCAAGGCGGATGCGGCCTATCTCGGCACGGTGCCCTACGCGAGCGTCCGCCCGAGCCTCGACTACTTCGGCACCGTGCGCGGCCGCGTCGGCTACACCTTCGACCGGGTGCTGATCTACGGCACCGGCGGCTTCGCCTACGGCGGCGGGTCGGCCTCGGCGAACGCGGCCGCCTACCCCTACGCCCTGCCGGACACGACGCGGACCGGCTACGCCGTCGGCGGCGGCATCGAGTACGCCTTCACCGACAGGATCTCGGCCAAGATCGAGGCGCTCTACCTCGACCTCGGCAAGCGCGTCTCGGGCGCGACCTACTACGATGCCGCCACCGCCACCTATTACGGCGCCGGACGCAGCGATGCCGGCTTCGGCCTGGTCCGCGCCGGCCTGAACTACCAGTTCTGAGACCCCGCCGCCGCACGGCGCGCGATCCGCAAGGGCCTCGTCCGAGCCGGCACCCGCCGGGCCGGGCGAGGCGCCCGCATCCCGCCTGTGGCCCGTCTGCATCGGTCCAGCGGCCCGATCCGCACGCCCGTGTTACGCACAGCATTAACCTTTCGTTAAGGGGGCGATTGCCGTCGGGGCCCGGGCGTGAGAGCTTTCGTTAACGAGAGCTTAACGGGTTGGGCCACGGCGATGCGGTTCGCGATTTCGACGGTTCGGGCGGTGTCGGCGCCCCGCCTGCGCAAGGCCCTCGCCGGCCTCGCGGTGACCGCGGGCCTCGCCTTCGCCGTCGCCCCGGTCGCGGCGCAGACCCTGGCCTCGCTGCCCGCCCCCACCATCGCCGCCGCGTCGGTCGGCGCCGCCAAGCCGATCCTCGCCTGGGTCGCCTTCTGCCAGGGCTACCCGGCCGAGTGCGCGGTCGACCTCGCCGAGCCCGCCCGCATCGCCATGACCCCGGCGATCTGGAGCACGATCCAGGCCGTCAACCGCCGGGTCAACAAGACCGTCGCCGCGATCACCGACATGGACCACCTCGGCGTTCCCGACCATTGGGACCTGGCCGAGGACGGCTCGGGCGATTGCGAGGACTTTCAGCTGCTCAAGCGCAGCCTGCTGGCCAAGGCCGGCCTGCCGCGCCGCGCCATGCGGATGACCGTG
>NZ_JAKSYQ010000150.1:0-4865 GCF_022829665.1 Methylobacterium sp. E-041
GATGCCTACTTCACCGGGATGCGCGCCGGCTACGCCCGCTCGCGCGACCGGCTCGCCGGCGGCCTCGCCGATCTCGGCTTCACGGTGCTGCCGGCGCAGGCGACGTGGTTCCTCAACCTCGACATCGCCGATCTCGGCCACCCCGACGACGTCGACTTCTGCGAGTCGCTGGTGCGCGCGCATCGAGTCGCGGCGATTCCCGTGAGCGGGTTATACACGGAACGGGCCGTGCGCACGCTCGTGCGGCTCTGCTTCGCCAAGCCCGACGCGACGCTGGATGCGGCGCTGGACCGCCGCTCGGGCGTCCGGCGTGCGGCACTGTGAACGGGTTTCGGATTTGGGAAGTAACGCCCATCCCCTCTCCCCGCACGCGGGCAGAGGCCAGGCCGCACCCCGTCGTGCGGCCGGGAGGCGCAGCCGAAGCGGCGGTGAGGGGGCGGTGCCGTGGTAGGCTCCCCGGTCGAAGCCCCCTCACCGTCGGCTGCCGCCTCGCCGCGACGACGACGGGGTCGTCGCGGCCCTCTCCCCGCAGGCGGGGCGAGGGGATGCGCGGGTCCCGGGCGCGCGTTCCGATGCGGCGGGAGCTCCTGTGGCCGGGGGCCTTGCTCCAGGGGCCATTGCTCCAGGGGCCATTGCTCCAAGGGCCATCACTCCAGGGGCCATCACTCCAGGGGCCATGCGTCCGTCCGCCGAGCGCCGACGACGCCCCCCGCCTTGCCGGGGCAGCCCCGCGGCGCCACATCCCGGGCCATGGCCACCCTCGCTCACCGGTTTCCGCCGATGGATCCCTCGCAGACCTTCTCCCAAAGCTGGCGCGCGGGCACGACGCTGCGCATCGGCGACCAGAGCCGCGAGGCGACGCTCGCCCGGCTCGAGGCGCTGGCGCACCTGCTCGATTCCGCCTTCCTGATCCCCGGCCTCAACCGGCGGGTCGGGCTCGAGGCGGTGATCGGCCTCGTGCCGATCGTCGGCGACATCGCCGGCATGGTGATCTCGTCCTACATCGTCGCGGAGGCGCGCCGCCTCGGGGCGCCGCGCTGGCTGATCGCGCGGATGGCCTTGAACGTCGCCTTCGACGGCGCGATCGGCATCGTGCCCCTGGCCGGCGACCTGTTCGACGCTGCCTTCAAGGCCAACCGCCGCAACGTCCGCCTGCTGCGCCGCTGGATGGAACGCAGCGGCGGGCTGCGCCCCAACGAGATCGACGGCACCGCCGTGCGGATCGACGGCTGAGGATTCCCAGGGCACGCGGTTCCCGTCCCCTCCCCCCTCTGCGGGGGAGGGCGGGCCTCGCGTCAGCGCGGGTCGGGAGAGGGGAGCGACCTCTCCGGATGCGGCGCTCCCCTCTCCCCCCCTGCACAGCAGGGTCCCCTGCCCCGCACCCCAGTCGGGCCTGCCCGACTGGGGCACACGGGGCGTGGATCTCGGGCAAGCCCGAGATCCGTCGGGGGGAGGGAAATCGCGCGCACCCTACGACCCACTTCGCGCCCCACTTGCGGAGCAGCCCGCGATGAACGAGATCGCCCGGCCCCCCGAGGGCGACGCCGTGCCCGCGCCGATGCCCGGGGCGCAGCCGATCGTGCTGCGGCCGAGCGAGGGCCTGCCCGAGGCGCGGCCGCTCGCGCCCCGCCGCGGCGGCCTGTCGCCGCTCAACCGGCGCCGGCTCGAGAACTTCCGCCGCAACCGGCTCGGCTACGTCTCGTTCTTGATCTTCCTGGCGCTGTTCGTCGTCAGCCTGTTCGCCGAGATCCTGGCCAACGACCGGCCGATCGTCGCCTCCTACAAGGGCGAGTGGCTGTTCCCGGTGCTGATCGACTACCCGGAGGAGAAGTTCGGCGGCTTCCTGGCGCGGACCGACTACCGCACCCCCGAGATCGCCAGGGAGATCGCCGAGAACGGCTGGGCGATCTGGCCGCCGATCCCGTTCTCCTACGACACCATCAACGACGGGCTGCCGACGCCCTCGCCTTCGCCGCCGACCTGGATGCTCACCGACGCGCAGTGCCACGCCGCCGAGACGGTGCCGGGGAAGGGCTGCGCCAGCATTCCCTGGCACTGGCTCGGCACCGACAACACCACGCGCGACGTGCTCGCCCGCGTGATCTACGGCTTCCGCATCTCGGTGCTGTTCGGGCTGATCCTGGCCGCCGTCTCCTCGCTGATCGGCGTGGTCGCCGGCGCGGTGCAGGGCTATTTCGGCGGCTGGGTCGACCTGTCGTTCCAGCGCTTCATCGAGGTCTGGGGCGGCATCCCGACCCTCTACCTGATCATCATCATCTCGGCCTTCATCGCGCCGGGCTTCTTCGTGCTGCTCGGAATCATGCTGCTGTTCTCGTGGGTGGCGCTGGTCAGCGTGGTGCGCGCCGAGTTCCTGCGCGCCCGCAACTTCGAGTACGTGCGGGCGGCCCGCGCGCTCGGCCTGTCGAACGTCCGCATCATGACGGTGCACCTGCTGCCCAACGCCATGGTGGCGACGCTGACCTTCCTGCCGTTCATCCTTAACGGCTCGATCACCACCCTGACCTCGCTCGACTTCCTCGGCTTCGGCCTGCCGCCCGGCTCGCCCTCGCTCGGCGAGCTGCTGGCCCAGGGCAAGGACAACCTCACCGCGCCCTGGCTCGGCCTGTCCGGCTTCCTGGTGATCGCCGCGATGCTGAGCCTGCTGGTCTTCGCCGGCGAGGCGGTGCGCGACGCGTTCGATCCGCGCAAGACCTTCCGCTGAGCAAGACCTTCCGCTGAGCGAACCCTGCCGCTGAGCGAACCCTGCCGCCGAGCGCGCCTGTCGGCACCGCAAGACTGTCCGTCGGCACCGGCGTCGCGCGAAGCGACTGTGTCCCGGAGATGCGCCCGCCGGCCGCGCGCCGCGAATGCCTCGCGCGAGGACCGGGCCGGCCCTCGGATGCTTGACGCCTGAGGTTCGAGCACCGTCGGCGCGGCGGGATCCTCCGGCCCGAGGCATCCGTTCCCGCGCCCGGCCGCGAGAACATCATCGCGATACTTAGTATGTCTATACCGGTACGCGTGAATTCAAAATATCCCAGGCCATTGATCTTGGTGCGACACTTTTATCCACCATTGCGCAGACCTCCGGTTTGGACATAAAGCCGTCGCCCGGGCCGGCGGTCGCGCAAGACGCATCCGTCCAGCATTTGGCCCGCCCGCCCCGCCCGCGCGCGGGCGCTGTAACGGGTTCGGGCAACAGCGGAATCCCGCCCTCCGCAGTTGCAGAGATTTCGCGCGGCGCTGAGCACTGCATTGCTGCGGATGCCGGGTCGGTTGCACGGATAGCGCCGAAGCACGGCAGGCAAGATCCACACTTGTTCGTGTGTTGAGCACCGATAACCGCTCCGACATCCTTGCTTTCTCTGCCAAACATCATAATTCCTGCGGGTGGGGACCCATCAAGGAACAGGCAAGGAACGGACGTATGTCTGAAACTACACCGTCGGCACAGACCAGCAACGAGTATATCGAGCGGACCGTCGACGTCGTCGCGGCCTACGTGTCGAACAACTCCGTGCCGATCACGGAACTGCCGACGCTCATCGCCAGCATTCACGAGGCGCTGAACAACGTCGGCTCCGGAACGACCCCCGTCGCGGCCGAGACGGTCGAGAAGCCCAGCCCCGCGCAGATCCGCAAGTCGATCCGCCCCGACGGGCTGGTCAGCTTCATCGACGGCAAGTCCTACAAGACGCTGAAGCGCCACCTGACCAAGCACGGCCTCGACCCGCACAGCTACCGCGACCGCTACGGCCTGCCGGCCGACTACCCCACCACCTCGGCGAACTATTCGGCCCAGCGCTCGGCGCTCGCCAAGAGCCTCGGCCTCGGCCAGCCCGGCCGCTCGACCCCCGCCGAGGCCCCCGAGGAGGTCGAGGAGGCGGCGCCCGCGCCCGCCCGCCGCGGCCGCAAGGCTGCGACCTCCGCCGTGAAGGGCAGCCAGTCCCGCAAGGCCGACGCCGCCTGAGGCCGAGGCGGCCTCGCGCCCGCTCCGGCACGATCCGAGCCCCATCGGCAGACCCGGTCTCGCCGGAGACCTGCGTGCCGTCGGGCAGGTCGTGCCGGACGGGCGGATCGCGCCTCCCTCCGCTCCCTCCGCTCCCCCTCCCTCCGCTCCCCTGCGGCGCCCGACGACCGGCCCACGCCGCTCGGGCCGGCATTCGCCGGACGCGTGAGCGGGAAAGGCGCGGCGTGGCGAGCGAACCGACACCGCACGCGCGCCGCGATCCGGCGCGGCGTGCGGTGTCGTTTGCGAAGACCGTTCTCTCGAAGGATCGGCGGCGTCAGAGCGCGGCGCGCTGCCCGAGCAGCCGGGCCCGCGCCCGCGCGACCAGGGCAGCGCGGGCCTGCTCGGCGTCGTCGGCATCGAGCAGCGGCGAGGCGGCGAGGGCGGCGAGGTAGGCCCGCTCGGGCGCGCGGCAGGCGCCGATCGCCGCGTCGGCCGCCAGGAGCCGGCTTCCGATCGCGGCGCGCAGACCGAAATGCCGGTCGAGGCAGCCGTGCCAGGAGGCGTAGCGCGTCCCGGCCTCGCCGGCCCGCGCCGGCAGCGCGGCGGCGAGCGCGACGAGCAGGCCCGCGGCGAGCAACGATTTCGGGATGGAACGGAACATCATGGGCGTCGGGGTGGGCGGCTCCGATCCCGGAGCGTCGCGCCGACGCGGTGAAGGTTTCGTCAACGCCCCGACTGCGAGGCCATCCCGTTTCGGGACGTCGCCGCCGATCTCAGCGGTTGGCGGTGGTGACCGGGGAGGTGACGCCGCCGAGGGAGACCCAGGCGACGGCGTCCTGGCTCTCGCGCTTGATGAAGGTGTAGCCGGTGCGGTGCCAGGGCAGGATCTGGCTGGTCTTGTTGTCGAGCACCA
>NZ_JAKSYQ010000085.1:0-53815 GCF_022829665.1 Methylobacterium sp. E-041
CAGTCCCTCACCACGATCGCCGAACGTGCCGGTCCACACATGAGGACCAGCACGCACCCTGGCGCGGGGTGGAGCAGCCCGGTAGCTCGTCAGGCTCATAACCTGAAGGTCACAGGTTCAAATCCTGTCCCCGCAACCAAATCAGCACGAAGCCCGCGCCGTCCGACACGACGGCGCGGGCTTCGTCGTGCGCGGTCAACGAGCTTCGTCAAGCCTCATGCGAACCCTGCGCGTCATCGGCATCGGGACCGGCGATCCGGAGCACCTCACCCTCCAGGCGGTGCGGGCCCTGGCCTACGTCGACGCGGTGTTCGTCCTCGACAAGGGCGCCGACACGGACGACCTCGTCGCCCTGCGCCGAACGATCTGCGCCCGGCACATCCGCAAGGCGTATCGCCTGGTCGTGGCGCAGGATCCCCCGCGGGAGCGCCGGCCGGCGGACTACGCCGCCACGGTCGAGGCCTGGCACGCCGCCCGGGCCGACCTCCTCGGCGGCCTGATCGCGACGAATCTCGGGGCAGGGGAGGTCGGCGCCTTCCTGGTCTGGGGCGATCCGGCGCTCTACGACAGCACCCTGCGCATCCTCGAGCGCATCCTCGCCCGCGATGCTCGAGCCTTCGCCTATACGGTGATCCCCGGCATCTCCAGCGTGCAGATGCTGGCGGCCGCCCACCGCATCCCGCTGAACCGGATCGGCGGGGCCGTCCACATCACCACGGGCCGCGCGATCGCCGATGGCCTGCCGCCGGGCGTCGGCAGCGTCGTGGTGATGCTCGACGCCGACCCGCGCTTCGACCATCTCGATCCCGAGCTGACGATCCACTGGGGTGCCTATCTCGGCTCGCCGGACGAACTCCTGATCGTCGGGCGGCTCGGCACCGTCGGGCCGGAGATCCGCCGGCAGCGCGCCGCGGCACGCGCCCGCCACGGCTGGATCATGGACGTCTACCTGCTGCAACCGCCCGAGACGCCCTGATCCCAGCCGGGCGCGGCGAACGGGCCACGGACGCGTGCGCCCGGCTGCGGTAGAGCGTGCGCCATGCTGACCTTGCGACCCTACCAGCGTGCCAGCCTCGACGCGCTTGCCGCCGCCTGGAGCGGGGCAGGGGGCCAGCCCCTGCGCGACGGCCTGATCGTGCTGCCGACCGGCGCGGGCAAGGCGCTGGTGATCGCGGCGCTCGCGCGGGAGACGCTGCAGGCGGATCTCCTCGCCCGCATCGTCGTCGTCACCCACAGCCGGGAGCTGATCGCCCAGAACTTCTCCGAGCTCACCGGCTACTGGCCGGAGGCGCCGGCCGGGATCTTCTCCGCCGGGCTCGGGCGGCGGGAGGCGGGGGCGCAGGTGCTGGTCTGCGGCATCCAATCCGTCGCCGACCGGCTCGACGCGATCGGCCCGCGCGACCTGGTCATCGTCGACGAGGCGCACCTGATCCCGCGCTCGGCCGAGACCCGCTACGGCCGCTTCCTCGCCGGCCTGCGGGCGCTGCGGCCGGAGCTTCGCGTCGTCGGCTTCACCGCGACGCCCTATCGGCTCGACAGCGGACGCCTCGACGAAGGCGCGGGCCGGATCTTCGAGGGCATCGTCTACGAGGTCGATGCCGGCGACCTGATCGGGCAGGGCTATCTGTGCCCGCTCCTGTCGAAGGCGACGCTGACCGCCCTCGACGTCGCCGGCGTGGGCAAGCGCGGCGGCGACTACATCCCGAGCCAGCTCGAAGCGGCGGTCAACCGCGACTGGATCACCCGCGCCGCGGTCGAGGAGATGGTCGGCTACGGCCGCGAGCGCCGGGCCTGGCTCGCCTTCTGTGCCGGGCTCAGCCACGCGGACGCGGTGCGCGACGCGATCCGCGCGGAGGGCCATTCCTGCGAGACGATCTCCGGCGAGACCCCGCGGCGCGAGCGCGACCGGATCGTGGCGGCCTTCCGCGCCGGGCGGATCCGCTGCCTGACCTCCGTCGGCGTGCTCGCCACCGGCTTCAACGTGCCGGAGGTCGACCTCATCGCCCTGCTCCGGCCGACCCAGAGCACCGGGCTCTACGTGCAGCAGGTCGGGCGCGCGCTGCGCAACGCGCCCGGCAAGCGCGACGCGCTGATCCTCGACTATGCCGGCCTGGTGCGGATGCACGGCCCGGTGGACGTGGTCACCGCCCGCACCGCCGCCGCGGTGAAGGGCAGGGAAGGGCTGGCGCGGGCCAAGCCCTGCCCCGGCTGCGGCGCGCTGATCGCGCTCAACGCCTCGACCTGCGAGCCTTGCTGGATCGAACCGGAGGACGACGCGGCGTCCGCCAAGCACGAGGCCGCGGCCGACGACGAATTGCCGATCCTGTCCGAGCGCGCGGACGGCTGGCGGCCGGTCTCGGATTGGCGCTTCGAGCGCGGGGCGGACGGCCTCGACATCGTGCTGCGCTGCTCCGACGGCGCCCATCGCATCCGGCTCGCGCTGGAGCGGACGGGCTTTGCCCGCGACAAGGCGGTGCAGTGGTGGCGCGGGCTCGGCGGCGGCCGCGCGGCGCCGATGGATGCCGCCGAAGCCCTGGACCGCCGCGACGAGCTGGTGTGTCCGGCGGCGATCCGCATCCGCCCGATCGGCCGGGCCTCGGAGGAGGTGGCCTGCCGCTTCCCCGACGGACGCATCGTCTCCGATGTCCGCCGCCTGGCCGATGCGCTGGCCGCCTGATGCCGAGGGCGTTCGTGACTCGGGGCAAGCGTAGAGGGCAGGGGGCTCGGAGCGCCCTCGCCTGGGACGACGCGAGCCTGGATCCGCCGGGCCCGGATCGCCGAGGCCGTGAAGGCGATCCTGCCGGATGCTGGCATGCCAGCTGGTTCGGGACCGGCCGAAGCCCCCTCGCCCCGGGACATCGGTCTATTAAGTTCCATAATATATCTTATGCGAATGACGGATGTGCCCTTTAGGGGCGTGTTTCCGCAGGCGATCCCGGGCGGTCGGCGGCCGGAATCGAGTGCGGTCAGCGCACCGTGACGCGCACGTCGGACTCGTAGCCGGTGCCGTCGGCGTTGATGACGAAGATGCGGAAGGTGTCGAGCCCCTCGAACCCCTCCTCCGAGGTGTAGTGACGCATGACCGGCCGCCCCGATGCAAATCTTCGTGCGGTCGCGCAGCGCCCTCCGGCGCCCACCGTGCCGGAACCGGTCTCACGCCTCCAGCGGGATCTCGATGTGGAAGCGGGCGCCCTGCCCGCGCGGCGTCGCGATCCGGGCGTCGAGCTGGCGGGCGAGGTTCGCGATCACGCGCATGCCCAGGCTGCCCGAGGCCCGGCCGATGTCGAAATCCGCCGGCAGGCCGACGCCGTCGTCCGACACGTCGAGGACGAGCGCCGCGCCGGTGCAGGCGGCGCCCACGCGCACCTCCCCGGTCCTGTCGGGATAGGCGTACTTGATCGCGTTGGTGACGAGCTCGTTGACCATCAATCCCATCGGGATCGCCCGGTCGGCCGAGACCCGCAGCGGCTCGGCGCTGCAGCGGATGCGGTGGTTCGGCGCGCTGCTCTGCAGGTTGGCCGTCAACGTCTCCAGGAACTGCGCGAGGTCGATCTCGCCCGGCGTGGTGTCGCCCTGGCGCCAGAGCTGGTCGTGGACCCCGGCGATGGCCTCGACCCGGGTGCGGGCGTCGATCAGGGCGTCGCGCACGGCCGGGTCGTCGGCGTTGCGCGCCTGCAGCGCGAGCAGGCTCGCGACGATGGCCAGGCTGTTCTTCACCCGGTGGCTCATCTCGCGGACGAGCAGGTCCTGCCGCGCCAGCGCCTGCTTGAGCAGCCCCTCCGTGCGCTGCCGCTCGATCGCGCCGCCGAGCAGGTTGGCGAAGCCCTGCATAAAGGCGATGTCGGCCTCGGTGAACATGCCCTCGCGGGTATCGTCGACCTCGAGCACCCCGAAGGCGCCTTCGCGGTTCTCGATCAGCACGTTGATCGCCCGGCGGATGCCGTGCTCGGCCATGATCTGCGGCGTGCGGAAGCGGTTCTCGTTCTCGAGGTGGTTGGAGATCACCGGCCGGCCGGTCTTGAGGGCGAAGCCCGCGGGCGAGGCGAGGTCGGCGCCGACGCGGGCGTGGCCGACGACGTTCGGTCCCCAGCCGACGCCGGCGCGCACCAGCAGCATGTCCTCGTCGTGCAGGTGCTCCAGCGCCTTGCAGAACTCGGCGCCCATGCCCTCGGCGCAGAGTTCGGTCGCCCGCTGCAGCAGCGCGTCGACGTCCTCGCCGCGCAGGGCCTCGACGCCGAACTCGGACAGGATCGCCTGCTGGCGGAGGCGGTAGCTCAGGTCCGGATGGTGATCGCTCATGACGCGGGGAGGGTAGCAGGGATGGGTGCGGGAGGCGACGCGCGTTGCGGACCGCCCTGCCCGCGCCGTCCCCGTTCGCGCCCCCTTCCCTGCCCCCGCCCTGCGCGCTGCCGCGCCCCCTGCCCTCGCCGCGCGAAGGTCCGTCCCCTGGCCTTCGCACCGCACGATCCTATCTGGTTTCATTCCAAGCTGCGCCATCCCAGCTGCGCCATGCCCGGAGATCGCATGATACCTCTCAGGCTCACCGTGAACGGCACGGTGCGCGAGGTCCTCTTGGAGGATCCCCGCGTGACCCTGCTCGACCTGCTGCGCGAGCGCCTCCATCTCACCGGATCGAAGAAGGGCTGCGACCGCGGCCAGTGCGGCGCCTGCACGGTGCTGGTCGACGGCCGGCGGATCAACGCCTGCCTCGCGCTCGCCGTCAGCCTCGACGGCGCCTCCGTCACCACCATCGAGGGGCTGGCGGACGGCGACGCTCTGCACCCGGTGCAGGCGGCGTTCATCGCGCATGACGGCTTCCAGTGCGGCTTCTGCACGCCGGGCCAGATCATGAGCGCGGTCGGGCTGATCACGGAGGGGCAGGCGGGGACCGATCCCGAGCGGATCCGTGAGGGCATGAGCGGCAACCTCTGCCGCTGCGGCGCCTATGCCGGCATCAGTGAGGCGGTGCTGGCCGCGCAGGGCGCCGGCGACGGCGCGGCGATGCGGGAGGACGCGGCGTGAACCTGTTCGACTACACCCGTCCCGCCAGCGTCGCCGAGGCGATCGCGGCGGCGCAGGCGCCCGGAGCGGCCTATCTTGGCGCCGGCACCAACCTGCTCGACCTGATGAAGGGCGGCGTCGTGACGCCGGCCCGCCTCGTCGACGTCACCCGCCTCCCCGGCCTCGACCGGATCGAGTTCCTGGACGACGGCGGCGTGCGCATCGGCGCGCTGGTGCGCAACAGCGACCTCGCCCACGATCCGCGCTTCGCCAGGACCTATCCCGCGGTGGCCGAGGCGCTTCTCGCGGGCGCCTCGGCGCAGCTGCGCAACGCCGCGACCGCCGCCGGCAACCTGATGCAGCGTACCCGCTGCCCGTACTTCGCGGATGCCACCTCCCCCTGCAACAAGCGCGCGCCGGGCTCGGGATGCGCCGCGATCGGCGGGGCGACGCGGCTGCACGCGGTGCTCGGCTGGAGCGAGCACTGCATCGCCACCAACCCATCGGATTTCTGCGTGCCGCTGGCGGCCTTCGACGCCGTCGTCGAGATCGAGGGCGCGGGCGGCCGGCGTGCGGTGGCGCTGGTCGACTTCCATCGCCTGCCCGGCGATGCGCCGGAGCGCGAGACCGACCTGGCGCCGGGCGAGCTGATCGTCGCGGTGCGCCTGCCGCCGGAGGCGGCCGGGTTTTCGGCCCATGCCCGCTACCTCAAGGTCCGCGACCGCACCTCCTACGCCTTCGCGGTGGTCTCCGCCGCGGCCGGCCTGCGCCTCGACGGCGACCGGATCGGCGAGGCCCGCCTCGCGCTCGGCGGGGTGGCGCTGAAGCCGTGGCGGGCGCGGGAGGCGGAACGCCTGCTCGCCGGCCAGGCGCCGGACCCGGATGTGTTCCGAAAGGCTGCCGACGCGGCGCTCGCCGAGGCCAAGCCGTCGGGCGAAGCCAACGCCTTCAAGATCGAGCTCGCCCGCCGCATCCTCGTGCGGGCCCTGACGCTGGCGGCCGCCGGCACGCCGGAGCGCCTGCCGGCGCTGCCGGCCTCGCCGTTCGCCGCCCCTTTCGCCGTCCCCTCCCCTTCGCCGGCAGGAGCCGCCCATGGCTGAGATCGCATTGACGTCCGCGCCGCAGCGGGCCCGCCACGGATCGAGCATGGGCCAGCCCCTGACCCGGCGCGACGGGCCGCTGAAGGTCACCGGCCGGGCGACCTTCGCGGCCGACAACGTCGCGGACGGCACCCTCCATGCGACGCTCTGCGTTGCCCGGATCGCCCGCGGGCGCGTCACCCATCTCGACGTGGCGGCGGCCGAGGCCCATCCGGGCGTCGTCGCGGTGATGACGCCGGACAACGCCCCGGCGCTCGCCCAGCACCCGGACGACAAGCCCCACGGCTTCATCTTCCGCCTCGACCTGCTGCAGGATTCGGCCGTCCGCTACGCCAACCAGCCGATCGCGGTGGTGATCGCCGAGACGCTGGAGGCGGCCACCGAGGGCGCGCGCCTGCTGAGCCCGCGCTACGAGGCCGAGACGCCGCGCATCGGCCTCGACGCCGAGCCGCCGTTCACGCCCCCCGGCATCGGCGTCGGCCAGCCCCCGGAGGAGACCCACGGCGACGTCGAGGCCGGCCTCGCCGCCGCGAGCCGGCGGATCGCGGCGACCTACGAGACCCCGGCCCAGTACCACAACGCCATGGAGCCGCACGCGGCGGTGGCCTCCTGGGACGGCGACCGGCTCACGCTGCACACGCCGAGCCAGGGCATGTCGATGGCCCAGGGGCGCCTCGCCGGGCTGTTCGGGATCGCGCCGGAGAACATCCGGATCGAGAGCCCGTTCCTCGGCGGCGGCTTCGGCTCGAAGGGCCTGATCTCGGGCCCGCAGATCCTGGCCTGCATGGCCGCGCGCCTCGTCGGCCGGCCGGTCAAGCTGGTGCTCGCGCGCGCGCAGATGTACGGCCCGGTCGGCCACCGCGCCGAGACCCGGCAGAGCTTCCGCCTCGGCGCCGACGACGCCGGCAAGCTGACGGCGCTGGAGCACGAGACGCTGACGGCCTCGAGCCGGTTCGACGACTTCTTCGAGCCGGCCGGCGGCGTCTCGCACACCCTCTACGCCAGCCCGGCCATCGCGGTCCGGCACCAGGCGGTGCGGGTCGACACCGGCACGCCGCTGTTCATGCGCGCGCCCGGCGAGGCCTCGGGCAGCGTCGCGCTGGAGAGCGCGATCGACGAGATGGCGCTGGCCTGCGGCATGGACCCGTTGGAATTCCGCCTGGCGAACTATGCCGAGGTCGAGCCGATCTCCGGGAAGCCGTTCTCCTCCAAGGCCCTGCGCGAGTGCTACACCCGCGGCGCCGAGCGCTTCGGCTGGTCGGCGCGGCCGAGAGCGCCGCGGCAGACCCGCGACGCGAACGGTCTCCTCGTCGGCTGGGGCATGGGCACCGCGACCTTCCCGGCGCTGATGTTCGAGGCGCAGGCGAAGGCCGAGCTGCGGGCCGACGGCACCGGCCTGATCGAGACCGGCGCGCACGACATGGGGCAGGGCGCCTGGACCGCGCTCGGCCAGATCGCCGCCGACGGGCTCGGGATCGGCCTCGACAGGCTGACCTTCCGGATGGGCTCCTCCGACCTGCCGAACGCCGGCATCGCCGGCGGCTCGGCCCACACCGCCACCGCGGGCGGGGCGATCCACGCGGCGGGCCAGGCGGTGATCGCGCAGCTCGCCGACCTCGCCACCAACGATTCCGCCTCCCCGCTCTACGGCGCGGGCAATGCCGGATTCGTCGCCCGCGACGGACGACTCTTCCGGCGCGACGACGAGAGCCGCAGCGAGGCGTATTCCGACATCCTGGCACGCGCCGGACGGGCGAGCCTCACCGCGACCGGGAAGGCCTCGACCGATCCGGCGGCGGCCAAGACTTACGCCATGCACGCCCACGGCGCGGTCTTCGCCGAGGTGAAGGTCGACCCCGATCTCGGCCAGATCCGCGTCACCCGCCTCGTCGGCGCGTTCGCAGCCGGCCGCATCGTCAACCCGCGCCTGGTCACAAGCCAGTATTACGGCGGGATGATCTGGGGGATGTCGTTCGCGCTGCACGAGCACGCAGCGATGGACGCCCGCACCGGCCGCTTCCTCAACGACAACCTCGGCGAATACCACGTGCCGGTGAACGCGGACACGCCGGCCATGGAGGCGATCCTGGTGCACGAGGACGACGCTCACGTGAACGCGCTCGGCATCAAGGGCGTCGGCGAGATCGGCATCACCGGCTCGGCCGGCGCCATCGCCAACGCGGTCTGGCACGCCACCGGCATCCGGGTGCGCGAGATCCCGATCACGCTGGACAAGCTGCTCGGGTAGCGCCCGCCGTCGCGATCCGGCAGCCCACGCCGGCGCGAACCCGGTCCCGACCGCCCTGCCCTCCCGGAGGCCCGTCGCTCAGCGGCGCGGCCTCCGTCGTCGTTCGGCCCGACCCGCGATCCGCAGGTCGCCTGCGCTCCCGAAGGGCTGCGGCGGTGCCGGCCAGCGTCTAATCCCGCTCCGTTCGTCGCAGCGGACGGTCCGCGTGCGCCGCCGCACCCAAGTCGAAAGAGAAACGGATTAAATATAGTTTTCTATACTTGTGCATTCGCACACATATTCGTCGAACGACATTGGTTATGTTCTTCTCGTTGGCGCAGGGCGGCATGTCCTGCAGAAGAAAACTTCGAGAGGAAGGATTATCTCATGACGCGCATCGTTGCCTCGGCGCTCTTCGCCGCCGTTCTCGCCCTCCCCGTCGCGGCTCGGGCCGGCGAGGGCGGTGGCGGCGACCGCCAGCCGGCCGGCGGCGGCCACATGAGCTCCTACGTGAACGACCCCTACCACGACCCCCGCTCCGCCCATTCGCAGCGCAACCGCACCGGGCAGCTTCTGGGCGCACCGATGTATTCCGACATGCCCGGCGCCACCGTCGCGCGCCGTGACGTGGTCTCGCCGCACTGGGCGTCCGGAAGCGCGGCCCCCCGCGGCCGCCGCTGATCCGATCCGCCGACCGGCGCCGGCATCCGGCGCCGCCCCGCCCGACATCCGAGCCCGCACGGCCGCCACCGCGCGGGCTCGCTCGCGTCCGCGCCGCGCAGGGCCGACGGGATCGCCGTCGCCGCGCCGCTCGACGGGACGCGCCCCCGCCGTGCCGGCATCGCAGCGATCGCCGCGAGCCGGCGCCCACATCGTTTCAGCGCAAGAGGATCCTTCGTGGACAACATCATCCAAGGCATCTCGGAGTTTCAGGACAAGGTCTTCCCGGGGCAGCAGGCGATGTACCAGCGGCTGGTCAGGGACGGGCAGCAGCCCAAGGCCCTGATCATCGCCTGCGCCGATTCCCGAGTCTCGCCCGAGCACATCACCCAGGCCGGCCCGGGCGAGCTGTTCGTCTGCCGCAACGCCGGCAACATCGTGCCGCCGTTCTCGACCGCCACCGGCGGCGTCTCCTCGGCGATCGAGTACGCCGTCGTGGCGCTCGGCGTCCGCGACGTGGTGGTCTGCGGCCATTCCGATTGCGGCGCGATGAAGGGGCTGATGAGCCCCGAGGCCCTGGCGAGGATGCCCAACGTCGCCGCCTGGCTCCGGCACAGCCATGCGGCCGAGCGGATCGTCTGCGAGGCCTATCCCGCCGACATGGACCCGAAGGAGCGCCACCGGGCGCTCGCCCTGGAGAACGTGATCGTCCAGCTCGCGAACCTGCGCACCCACCCGAGCGTGGCCGCGGGCCTCGCCAAGGGCCAGCTGCGGCTGCACGGCTGGTTCTTCGAGATCGAGACCGGCATTCTGCTGGCCTATGACGGCGAGGCCGGCCGCTTCCTGCCGCTCGACGCCCTCGATTCCGCCGGCGACTTCCCCGTCGCCCAGGGCTCGGCCGTGCGCATGGCGGCGCCGGAATACGCGCCGCCGCAGGCGGCCGCGTAGGGGCCGGGCCGATGCGACCCACCCAAACGCCCCCCGCGCGCATCCTCCCGGCCTCCCTCGCGCGGGACCTGCCGGCCTCCTTCGTCGTGTTCCTCGTGGCGCTGCCGCTGTGCATGGGCATCGCCCTGGCCTCGGGTGTGCCGCCCGAGCGCGGGCTGATCACCGGGATCGTCGGCGTCATCGTCGTCGGACTGCTCGCGGGCTCGCCGCTGCAGGTCAGCGGGCCGGCGGCGGGGCTTGCCGTCATCGTGTTCGAGTTCGTGCGCCAGCACGGGCTCGGGATGCTCGGCCCGGTGCTCGTGCTCGCCGGCGCGGTCCAGGTCGCCTCCGGCGCGCTCCGGGTCGGAGGCTGGTTCCGCGCGATCTCGCCGGCGGTGGTGCACGGGATGCTCGCCGGCATCGGCCTGCTGATCGTGCTCGGCCAGGTCCACGTGCTCACCGACGCCCTGCCGCTGGCCTCGGGCCTCGACAACCTCGTGGCGATCCCGGCCGCGTTCTTCGACTTCGTCACGGGCGAGGGCAACCGCGTCGGCGCCGTCACGGTGGGCCTCGCCACCCTCGCGGCGATGATCGCCTGGGAACGCCTGCGGCCGGCGCGGATGAGGATGGTGCCCGGCGCGCTGATCGGAGTCCTCGCCGGCACCGCGGTCGCCGGGCTCGGCGGCCTCGCGGTCAAGCGGATCGAGGTCCCGGACGCGATCCTGTCCACCCTGTCGATGCCGGGGGCGGCGGAGTGGGGCCGGCTGCTCGAGCCGACGATGATCGTGATGGCGTTGACCATCGCCGCCGTCGCCAGCGCCGAGAGCCTGCTGTCGGCGGCCGCCGTCGACCGGATGCACGACGGGCCGCGCACGCAGTACAACCGCGAGCTCGGCGCGCAGGGCGTCGGCAACCTGATCTGCGGCCTGATCGGCGGCCTGCCGATGACCGGGGTGATCGTGCGCTCCTCGGCCAACGTCCAGGCCGGCGCGGCGACGCGGGCCTCGACGGTGATGCACGGGACGTGGATCCTCGCCTTCCTGCTCGCCCTCCCCTGGGTGCTGAAGCTGGTGCCGACGGCCGCGCTCGCCGGCATCCTGGTGGTCACCGGCTGGCGCCTGATCGGGCCCCACCACGCCGTCCACCTGCACGCGCGCTACGGCTGGCTCACTGCCGCGATCTGGCTCGCGACGATGGTGATGGTGGTGGCCACCGACCTGCTCACCGGCGTGCTGGTCGGGCTCGGGCTCAGCCTGCTCCAGGTTATTCCTACGCTGCGCAAGGGCCGCCTGCGGATCGAGCACGCGGCGGCGACGGAGGTGGCGGGGGTGCCGGAACTGCGCCTCTCGGGCTCGGCCACCTTCCTGCAGCTCCCGCACCTCACCGAGGCGCTGGAGCGGACCCCCGAGGGCGGCGAGGTCCGCCTCGGGACGAAGGACCTCGCCCACATCGACCACACCTGCCTGGAGATGATCGGGGACTGGGCGGGACGGCGCGCCGCCTCGGGCACGCGGGTGTCGGTCGTCGGCGGGTTCGGCCGGCCGCACGAGAAGCTCGTCGCGGCCGTGGCGGCACCGTCCAAGGACTGAGCGGCGGACACGCGGGAACGAGGGGACGGAACGACGGGGCCGGCATCGCGCGAGCGGTGCCGGCTCATCGCGTGCCCGAGCCCGCGCGTTCCGGCCTTACGCGTCCGCCGGGACGGCGGCATCCGCGATCGCGAAGAGGGGTGGCTGCAGGGCCCCCGCCTCCGCCACCGGCACCGCCCGCGCGCCGTCCGGGAGGGCGGGCCCCAGAAGGCGCAGGAAATCCTCGGAGGCGGCGATGTCGAGATCGGCCGCCTTGGCGCGGGTCTCGAGGCGGGCGAGGGTGTTCATCGCCGGGCCGAGCACGGTGTACTCGGCGCGCAGCCCATCGTCGAAGACGCCGACGAGGAGGTCGCCGGCATGGAGCGCGACGACGACGCGGAGCGGGAAGTCGCCGGCCTCGGCGCGGGTGCGGTTCAGGGCGGACAGCCGGGTGCGGATCGCGCGGGCGCAGGCCAGCGCGCCGCGGGCCTGCGCCACCGGGCCGCCGACCACGAACTGCGCCAGCACGGCGTCGCCGACATACTTGTCGACGATGCCGTCGTGCTCGGTCACGGCCGCATGCGCCAGGGCGCGGATGGCGAGCAGCGCGCGCACCATCGCCTCGGGCGGGTGCTCGCGGCTCAGGCGCGAGAACCCGCGGACGTCGAGGGCCAGCAGGCAGGCATGGCGCCGGCGTGCCGTTCCGAGGTCGCCGTCGCGGGCGAGCTCGGTCGCGACGCCGTCGGGAACGAAGCGGGCGAGCTGCGTGCGCTCGTGCTCGAGGCGCACGGCCTCGCCGGCGGCGTGGCGCAGGCGCGCGACCCCGTCGACCACCACGACGCTCGCGGCCAGGAAGGTCAGCAGCCCCGGCACCTGATCGCCGAGATCGACATGCGGGCCGAGGAAGCCGGCCGGGTTGACGAGGCCGACGAGGATCGCGGCGCCCCAGGCGAAGACGACCGTGCCGGAGAACAGGGCCGCGTGCCACACGCGCATGCTGAGCGCGGTCTGCAGCAGCAGCAGGAAGGCCGGCAGCCGGCTCACCGCGTCGGCGGCCCCGCCATCGTCGGCGGCGCCCGCCAGCATGTGCTCGACGAGGACGTAGATCGCCAGCCCGGCGTTCAGCCCGGTGCCGGCCCAGGCGAAGCCTTCCGCGTGGCGCCCCTCCCCGCGCTCGGCCCGGCCGAACCAGACCGAGCCCGCCGCATAGAGGCCGAGGATGAACCAGTGGCTCAGCGCGTGCAGCGAGCCGTCGTAGACCTGCGCCGCCATCAGCAGCACGAGCACGATCACCACGCGCAGGACCAGCAGGCGACCGCCGGTGGCGCGCTGCATCAGCCGCAGGACGGTGTTCTCGTCCTGCGCGCGCTGTGCGGCCCTGTCGTCGAGCATGAGGCGGGTGCCCGCGCGGGTCGGGACTACCCGGCCCGGCTGAGCCGGCGGGCGCCGCCGAAGCGGTTGAGGAAGCGCGGCTCCTTCTCCGGCGCGATCCGGATGGCGAGGTGCAGCGTGCCGCCCTCCTCCATGCGCCGGTCGAGCACCTCGGCGTTCTCGTAGAGCCAGTGCAGGGCCGCGCCCTCCTCGGGGCCGAGGATGACCGCGAAGGTCGAGCGCGCGCGGGCGATGCGCGCCTCGATCCGCGCGGTCAGCGCCGACAGCCCCTCCCCCGTCAGCGACGAGACCAGCACCGGTGCGGCGCCGTCGCGGTCGTTGCGGTCGTGGGCCGAGAGGTTGGCGAGGCGCGTGCGCTCGCCCTCGTCGAGCAGGTCCGCCTTGTTCCAGACCTCGATGATCCGGTCGGCCGACATCTCGATTCCGAGCTCGCCCAGCACCGTGCCGACATCCTCGGCCTGCGCCTCGGAATCGACGTGGGCGACGTCGCGCACGTGGAGCAGGATGTCGGCCTCGATCACGTCTTCCAGCGTGGCGCGGAAGGCGGCGATCAGGGCGGTCGGCAGGTCGGAGATGAAGCCGACGGTGTCGGACAGGATCACGGTCTCGCCGTGCGGCAGCTTGGTGGCGCGGGCGGTGGGGTCGAGGGTGGCGAACAGCATGTCCTGCGCCACCACCTGCGCCTTGGTCAGGGCGTTGAACAGCGTCGACTTGCCGGCATTGGTGTAGCCGACCAGCGCCACGATCGGGTAGGGCACGCGCGCCCGGCTTTGCCGGTGCAGGCCGCGGGTGCGGGTGACGGCGTCGAGGTCGCGCTCGATCCGCGTCATGCGCTCTTGGATCATGCGCCGGTCGGCCTCGATCTGGGTCTCGCCCGGGCCGCCGAGGAAGCCGAAGCCGCCGCGCTGGCGCTCCAGGTGGGTCCAGGACCGCACCAGCCGCGACTTCTGGTAGGCCAGGTGGGCGTGCTCGACCTGGAGCGTGCCCTCGCGCGTCGAGGCGCGGCGGCCGAAGATCTCGAGGATCAGGCCGGTACGGTCGATGACCTTGGCGCCGAATTCCTTCTCGAGGTTGCGCTGCTGCACCGGCGACAGGGCGCAATCCATCACCACGAGGCCGATCTCGCTCGCCTTGATCAGGCCGGCGATCTCCTCGACGCGGCCCTTGCCGAGATAGGTCGAGGGCCGGATGCGGGCGAGGCTGAGCGGGATCGCCTCGACCACGTCGAGCTCGATCGCGGCGGCCAGCCCCACCGCCTCCTCCAGCCGCGCCTGCGTCGAGCGCGAGACCGGCGCCGGCCCGTGCGGCGACGCGGCCGCGGTGCGGCTGAGGTAGGGACCGATGACGAGGGTGTGGGTCGCGGCGGCGATCTCGCCTTCCGGCGCGGCCATCGCCTGCAGTCGGGCCTCGCCGGAGGTCAGCGTCTCGGTCATGGAATCCTTGAGCCGCCGCCCGTCGGGGCGGCGGCGTGATGCGTTTCGGAACCCCTCAGATGGGGCTGAGCAGCCGGCGAACCAAGATGGCGCGGAGCACGCTCGTGCGGACCGGGGGCCGGCCGCGCGTCAGGAGCGCCCGGTCACGCCTTCTCGGGGGCGGTCTCGTCCGGCTCGAACAGCTGCACGGGATGGCCCGGCATGATCGTCGAGATCGCGTGCTTGTAGACGAGCTGGGAATGGCCGTCGCGGCGAAGCAGCACGCAGAAGTTGTCGAACCAGGTCACCACGCCCTGCAGCTTGACGCCGTTGACGAGGAAGATCGTCAACGGAATCTTGTTCTTGCGGACATGGTTGAGGAAGGTGTCTTGCAGGTTCTGTGCGCGTTCGGCCGCCATCTTCTTGTCCTTTGTTGTCTTGGCGCCCGCCTTCGGGAGCGGGTTTTCGTTCTATCCGCGGCATCGATCCTGCCGCCGCAGCGCTGGTCTTGAGGAGCCCGCCGCGGAGCGGAATCGTGCATTACAGGTTCAATTCCGGCGCCGATGCAAGACCCGAACCGGCTCCGCACGCGACGAACGGGGGTTGCTTCTCACCGCTTCCGTCATCCGCCCGCAAGGCGCTCAGGGGCCGATCCCCAGGGACTTCAGCTTGCGGTGCAGGGCCGAGCGCTCCATGCCGATGAATTCGGCGGTCCGGGAAATGTTTCCCGAGAAGCGGGCGATCTGCGCCACGAGGTATTCGCGCTCGAAGATCTCGCGCGCCTCGCGCAGCGCCAGGCTCATCAGCTTCTCGCCGCCGGCGCCGTTCGGGGTCGTCGGCACCAGGGCGCCGATCTCGGAGGGCAGCATCTCCGAGGTGATCTCCTGGTCCGGGTCGGCCTGCGTCAGGATCATCAGCCGCTCGACGTTGTTCTTGAGCTGGCGCACGTTGCCCGGCCAGTTGTGCGACTGCAGCACCGCCATCGCGTCCTGCCCGATGACCCGGCGCGGCAGCCCGGTCTGGGCCGAGATGTTGTCCATGAAGAACTGGATCAGCTCCGGCACGTCCTCGCGGCGCTCCGAGAGCGAGGGCACGCGGATCGGCACCACCGAGAGCCGGTGGAACAGGTCCTCGCGGAAGCGCCCGGCGGCGATCTCCTCGGCGAGGTCGCGGGAGGAGGATGAGATGATGCGGACGTCGACGTGGACGCGGGTGGTGCCGCCGACGCGCTGGAAGTTCTGGTCGACGAGGACGCGCAGGATCCGGCCTTGCGTCTCCCGCGGCATGTCGGCGACCTCGTCGAGGTAGAGGGTGCCGCCATGCGCCTCCTCCAGCGCGCCGACCCGCCTCCCCTGCTCGCCGCCGGCCTCGACCCCGAACAGCTCCGATTCCATCGTCTCCGGCAGGATCGCGGCCGCGTTGAGCAGCACGAACGGCCCGCTCGCCCGGGCCGAGGCCTTGTGCAGGCCGCGCGCGGCGAGCTCCTTGCCGGAGCCCAGCGCCCCGGTGATCATCACCCGGGCGTTGGTCGGGGCGACGCGGTCCAGCGTTTGGCGCAGCTGGTTGATCGCCACCGAGCCGCCGACGATGCGGTTGGCGGTGCCGGAGCGCGCGGTGAGGTCGCGGACCTCGCGCCGCAGGCGCGAGGCCTCGAGCGCGCGCTCGGCCACCAGGATCAGCCGGTCGGCCTTGAACGGCTTCTCGATGAAGTCGTAGGCGCCCGCCTTGATCGCCGAGACCGCGGTCTCGATGTTGCCGTGGCCCGAGATCATCACCACCGGCAGGTCCGGGTGGGACGCCTTGATCAGGTCGAGCACCTGCAGGCCGTCGAGGCGCGAGCCCTGCAGCCAGATGTCGAGGAAGACGAGGTGGGGGCGGCGCGCCTCGATCGCGGCGAGCGCCTCGTCGGAGCTGCCCGCGGTGCGCGAGCGGTGGCCTTCGTCGTCGAGGATGCCGGCGACCAGGTCGCGGATGTCGGCCTCGTCGTCGACCACCAGGATATCGGCGCTCATGGCTGCATCTCCGCAATCTCTCGGGGGGCCGTCGTCGCGGCGCCCTTCTCGTCAGGGTTGGGGCGGGCCGGGCCCGCGACCGCGTCGTCCGCGGGCGACAGCGCGCGGGGCACGCGCATGCGCACCTGGCCGCCGCGGCCGGCGGGGTTGTCGTTCAGCTCGATCCCGCCGCCGTGCTCTTCCAGCACCTTGCTCACGATCGCCAGCCCGAGGCCGGTGCCGCCCTCGCGGGTCGTCATGTAGGGCTCCAGCAGGCGCTGGCGCCCCTCGACGGGAAATCCCTTGCCGTTGTCGGTCACCGCGATCGTGGCGAAGCCCTCCTCGACGGTGAGGCTCAAGCCGATCTTGCCCTTGCCGAGCTCGGCCTCCGGCACCTCGGCCACCGCCTCGACGGCGTTCTTGAGGATGTTGGTGATCACCTGGCTCAGCAGGCGGATGTCGAAGGCCGCGGTGATCTTCTCGGCCTCCGCCGTGCCGGTGCCGCCGAGGCCGTGCGCGGTGAAGGCGAAGTCGATGTCGGGGTGCGCCACCCGCATCATGAACAGGTTCTGCTTGGCGATCTCGGTGAGGTCGTTCTCGGCGATCGCGGGCTTGGGCATCCGGGCGAAGGAGGAGAACTCGTCGACCATGCGCTTGATCTCGTCGACCTGGCGGATGATCGTCGCGGTGCACTGGTCGAACACCTCCTTGTCGGCGGTGATGACCTTGCCGTACTTGCGCCGGATGCGCTCGGCCGAGAGCTGGATCGGGGTCAGCGGGTTCTTGATCTCGTGGGCGATGCGGCGCGCGACGTCCGCCCAGGCGGAGGTGCGCTGGGCCGAGACGAGGTCGGTGATGTCGTCGGCCGTCACCACGAAGCCGCGTGCGCCGCCCTGCGCCTGCTCGCTGGTGACCCGCACCGCGATGGTGCGCTCGCGCCCGCCCCGCGTGAGCTGGATCTGGTGCGCCTGCGCGCGCTGGCGCCCCTCGGCGCCGGGCAGGAGCGGGGCGAGCTCCGGCACCGCATTGGACAGGCGCTGGCCGACGAGCGCGCCGTCGGCGAGATCGAGCATCCGCTCGGCGGCCGGGTTCGCGATGGTGACGAAGCCAGCGGCATCGACGCCGACGACGCCGGGCGAGACCCCCGACAGCACGGCCTCGGTGAAGCGCCGGCGGCGGTCGATCAGGTCGCTCGCCGCGGTCAGCCCGGCATGCTGACGGCGCAACTCCTGCGTCATCTTGTTGAAGCTCTCGCCGAGATGGGCGAGGTCGCCGTCGGTCTTCCGCGCCGGAACTTGAGCGTAGAAGTTGCCCGAGGCGACCTGGTCGGCGGCGTTGATCAGGCGGCGGATCGGGGCGACGAAGCGGTTGGCGAAGTTCATCCCGAACCACACCGCCGAGAGCAGCGCGATCAGCGCGATCAGCACGAAGATCGAGGCGAAGGTCACCTGGATCGAGGTGCGCAGCGAATCGTAGGTGAGGTACTCGGCCGCCGCCGCGCGCGACACGCCGGGGAAGTCGATGGCGAGCTGGTTGACCTCGCGCTGCACCAGCAGCACCGCGTCGTCGTAGGCCGGCATCCGGAACATCGCCGCGAAGACGCGGCCCTCGGTCGGCAGCAGGCAGATCGGGTCGCTGGACTTGGCCGCGTCCTCGAAGGCGGCGGCCGAGGGCAGGCGCGTCGTCTTGAGCACGTCGATCTTGGCGCGCGCCACCACCTCGTTCGGCCCGCGCATGATCTGGGCGACCGGCAGGCCGAGATTGGTCGCGCGGGTGGTGAGGAAGCCCTCGAACCAATCGCGGTTGACGTCGAAGTTCGGCCGCGCCCGGGTCAGGTCGTCGTTGAGGATGCGGATCTCGCGCGCCAGCGACTGGCACTGGTTCTCCTGGTAGGCGTCGGCCACCTCGACGGATTTCAGCACCACGTCGCGGACCCGGTCGGTGAAGCCGAGGGAGAGGCCGCGGTCGATCGTCACCGAGGCGACGACGGCCAGCAGGCAGGTCGGCAGGATCGCGATCAGCGAGAACAGGCCGACGATGCGGGTGTGGAGCCGGGCCACCGCCGCGTTGGCGCGCCGCGCATGCAGGAAGACCCGCGCCTCCCAGGCGATGATCACCGCGAGCCCGAGCACCAGGGCGACGTTGATGGCGAGCAGGGTGACGCCGATCGTCGGCGTCGGCGTCACGCGGATGACGCCGGCCAGCACCAGGAAGGTGGCGATCGCCGAGATCAGGGCGGTGACGACCACCCCGGCGCCGATCCAGCCGGGCCCGCGCGGCCCCGCCCGCAGCGCGTCGGGGACGGAGGCACCGCCCTCGTCGGGCCTCGCCGACGGGGCCTCCGAAGTCCTGGATCGCAGAAACGGCATGGCTGATGCAGAGCCACCACAGTGTGGCGAAATTATTACGAATCGGGCATTCGCCCGGTCGCGCCGCGGGCCCGGCGCTCCGGCCGCGACGCTTCGGCCTCCGCGCGCGCTTGGACCCCGGGCCGGACGATGCTATCCCGGTCGGCGGAGGCGAACGGGGTCTGGTGGCCCTCCTGGTCTTCAAAACCAGTGGTACGCCCAAAGCGTACGGTGGGTTCGATTCCCATCCGCTTCCGCCAACGACCCATCCGTAGCCGTTCGCTAATGGCCGCTAAGCCCCTGAGAAGCTAGCATTTGCCCGTTAGGGCAGTTCGCAAGCAGCCGCTGGCGTTCTTCCAAATTCTCGCCTACGATGTGGATAGCGTCGTGGATGCGAATAGTATGCAAGGTAAGCTCACTGCCCTCGCTGTTGCCCGCCTGAAGACCCCCGGTCTCTATGGAGACGGCGGTGGGCTGTGGCTTCAGGTGTCTGGTAAGAGCGGGAAAAGCTGGGTCTTTCGATACACCCTGTGCGGCAAATCGCGCGAGATGGGTCTCGGATCGGCGAACACATTTTCTCTCGTCGAGGCGCGTCACAAAGCCCTCATTTGCCGGAAGCTCTGCTTCGACAACGTCGACCCAATCGAAGCCAGGCAGCAGCAGCGTCGCGACGCCGTTGTCGAGGCAGCCCGCGCTATGACTTTCCGGCAGTGCGGGGAGGCGTACATCGAGGCGCACAAGGCTGGGTGGCGCAACGCCAAGCACGGCGCGCAATGGGCTGCCACGCTCGAAGCCTACGTCTATCCGGTATTTGGCGACCGGTCAGTTCAGGCGATCGATACTGCGCTTGTGACGAAGGCGATCGAACCGATCTGGACCACGAAGCCGGAAACCGCCGTGCGGGTCCGCGGTCGAATCGAATCCATTCTCGATTGGGCGAAGGCTCGAGGATTTCGAGTAGGCGAAAACCCGGCCCGTTGGCGCGGGCACCTTCAAAACCTTCTCCCACGGCGTGCCAAGATCCAGCGTGTCTCGCACCACGCCGCCCTCCCCTTCGTCGAGGTCTCGGCATTTATGCGCCTGCTTGAAAGCCAGCCGGGCCTTGCTTCCAAACTAATGCTTTTCACTATCTTGACCGCAGCCCGCACGGGTGAGGCACTCGGCGCCCGCTGGTCCGAGATCGACATGGAGACTGGGATTTGGGTTGTGCCTCCGGAGCGGATGAAAAGCGGTGCGGAGCACAGGGTGCCGCTCTCCAAAGCCACTCTGACCCTTTTGGCTCAGATGCGCGGTCTCGACGAAATATTCGTGTTCCCTGGCGGACGGCGCGGCAAACCGCTGTCCAACATGGCGATGCTCGTGCTGCTTCGACGAATGGAGCGCACCGATCTCACGGTTCACGGCTTCCGGTCGTCGTTCCGCGATTGGGCTTCCGAGACGACCCACTTCCCGTCCGAGGTGGTTGAGATGGCTCTGGCTCACACCGTCGAGTCCAAGGTCGAACGTGCATATCGGCGCGGCGATCTTTTCGAGAAGCGGCGCGAGTTGATGGATGCTTGGGCAAAATACGCTATAGTAGATTGAAATGACCATGGCCGAAAATGCGCAATGGCTATCTTTGAAAGAAGCCGTCGAGTTTGGTGCTACTCAGGAGGTGCTGCCGAGTCATGCCTTGGTTAAACTTTTTGAGGCCTTGAAGGCCGAGAAAATAAGATCGCGTGCTGAGAAAATAACACGAACGAGAAATGACGTCGTCCGAGTAGCCAATACTTTTTTCTTGCAGGGTTCGGACTGGATTAACGCTCTGAAAAAGGAGTCCGGGTACTTCTTGGAATATGACCACAAAAATACTCACATTACAGCAACTATCGATTCATCAGTGCCAGGAACTAAAGAAACCTGGCGCGCAGAAGGTCTCCAAGTTTTTAGAAAGCATGTAGAACTTTTATGGCCTGTTGCCGGCGCAAGCAAGGTCATGGTCACCAATCCAAAAGCTCGGGCTGGTCGACCGATGAAATACGAATGGTCTAGATTAGCTGGGTTTATCGCGCATTATATAGTTCAAAATGATTATCCAAAAAAAAGATCTATTCTAAATCAGGTGGCGTGTCTCTGGTTTGAGGAAAACGGAGGGTATCCAGATAAGCGTGAGATAGAGCGGTTCGTAGAGGAATTGTACCGCTATAAGGCGAGCAGAGAATAAGAGCGCGGGACAAAACCGCGTTGAGCGGGTTAGGCGGGCATGGGCACTCTTGTACCTGACGACCTCTGGGCGGTGATCGAGCCGCTTCTTCCATGCGAGCCGGAGAAGCCGAAGGGTGGTCGGCCGCGCGCTTCGGATTGGGCGGCACTGGCGGGCATCATTCTGGTTCTGCGCACGGGCATGCAGTGGAAGCATGTGCCGCGCTCCGATGTCGGCTGCAGCGGCAAGACGAGTTGAGGGCGGCTGGGCGTGTGGCAGGCAGCTGGCGTCTGGGCCGCACTGCATCGCGTGATGCTGGAGCAGCTTCAAGATGCAGACGCGCTTGATTGGTCACGGGCCGCCCTCGACAGTGCGAGCCTGCCGGCGAAAAAAAGGCTCGCGACGGGGCCGAACCCGACGGATCGGGGCAAGCCGGGGACGAAGCGCCACCTCGTCGTGTACGCCAACGGCACGCCCCTCATGGTGAGCCTGTCGAACCATCGGCCTGACGCTCACCGGAGCCAACTGCCACGACAGCCGCATGCTGGCCGCCACCCTCGACGCGGTGCCGGGCGTGCGCACAGGGCGTCGGGGTCGCCCTCGGCGCAGACCGGACAAGTTGCACGCTGACAAGGGCTACGATCATCGCCGGTGTCGAGGTGAGTGCCGGGCGCGCAGCATCACACCGCGCATCGCCCGGCGCGGCATCGAGAGCAGCCAACACCTCGGCCGCTACCGCTGGATCGTCGAACGCACGCTGGCGTGGCTGGCTCGCTTCCGCCGGCTGACCATCCGCTACGAGCGACGCACTGACCTCCACCTCGCCTTCACGACCCTCGCCTGCGCCCTCATCTGCCGAACTCTGGCCAAACGGTTTTGTCCCTAGCTCTAATTGCGCCGTATTTCCCCGTATTTCCCCGGAGACATCGAGGTCGAATGAGGCGAAGTTCCTTGTCATCCGCTAGAGCACCGGCGGGCACACGAGGACAATCGCCATGAGTACACAAAGCATTCAGACGCTGCAGGAAGACCTGCGAGCGCCAGATGGGAAGCTTTTGCATCGGATCAACGACACTTGCGATATGCTCGGTGTCGGCCGGACCACACTTTACCGGCTGATCGCCGAGGGAAAGCTCGTCACGGTGAAAGTCTATGGATCGAGCCGCGTCACTGACGAAAGCATTCGCGCTTTCATGACATCGCTCATGATCGAGGCCGCATAGCACATGGCTAAAACAGTTGAGGGACGGAGCGCCAGCCAGCGCTCACGTCCCTCGGAAGTTGTCGCTCGCTCGATCGACGCTTTCGAAATAGCACTCGCTGCCAGCGAAATCCAGACCGCACGCATCGTTGCGTGCTTCGCCTTAAGCCCTGCGTTCGACGCGGCCATGGCAGACTTGGCCTTCGGGCAGGCTGACGGGAGGCGCGCATGAGTGCCCCCCACTCGCCTCGCGATCACATCGCGTACGGCTTGCTCGATGCCTACCGCGCGTTCATCGCGGAAACCTTGGCCGGCGCCGAGATCCATGCCCGGATCGGTCAGAGCTACGTCGAAGCCGGCGATGATGCCGGTCTCAAATATTCAGTTCGGTGCCTGATCGCGAACGTCCGCGTGGCGGCCAGCGTCCTTGCCGAACTGAAGAAGTTTAAGGCGGAGCAGGCAGAGCGACGGACGCCTGCCCCCGGCCAACATCCCGCAACCGACAATCTGGAGGTGCGGGCATGAAATTCGCCCCATCCGCCAACGAGTTGGAGTGTCTCGGACCGGCGGCCGCCGACGACTGGCACGATCGTCATCATGCACCTATTGGCGCTAGAAGCACTGCCGGCACAGAAGGGCATGGTTCCTGGGGTGAGCCGGATCTCAGCCTGCTCGGAACTGGCCGCCGCCCGGCTCCCGCCTTCCCGCTATACCTCCTCGGTCCGTGGGCCGACTGGTGCGAGCGCAAGGCTCGGAGTGCTTCGGCGCCGGTGGACTACGTTTCGGTGGCGCTGCTCGCGAGCGTCGGTGCGACGATCGCAAACGTGCGCTGGCCTCAGGCCGGTACGGCTTGGACTGAGCAACCGGTCTTGTGGTGCAGTTTAGTCGGACCCCCGTCCTCGTCGAAGTCACCGAGCATGGACGCGGCATTCTCGCTGGTGCGCTTTGCCGAAGATCGGATGGCCTACGGCTTCGAGCTGGTGCAGCAGGAGCACGCCACCATGAAGCAAGCATGCGACGCGCGGGTCGAGGCTTGGAAAATCGAAGTTAAGACAGCCGTAAAGAACGGTGACCCAGATGTGCCGCCGATGCCGGACAATGCCCACGAACCGCCGGCTCCGGTCTGCGCTCGTATTCGCGTCGCCGACGCTACCGTTGAGGCACTCGGCGCATTGGCGGCAGGCCTGCCACGCGGCCTGCTCCTCGTGCGCGACGAGTTGGCTGGATGGCTCGGCGCCTTCGACAAGTATGGCGGCGGCGGGTCCGATCGAGCCTTCGCGATCGAGATGTATGGCGGAAGATCGTACGTCGTCGACCGGATGAAGAACCCAGAGCCGCTACACATCCGACACCTCAGCATCGGCGTGCTGGGCGGCGTCCAGCCCGACAAGCTTGAGATGATCCTCAACGGCCCAGACGACGGCCTTGCCTCACGCCTGCTCTGGGCATGGGCGGACACCAAGCCCAAGTTCACGCTCGCGCGTGGTGTCGAGGACGGCCGCCCAGCTCGAAGCAGGCCGCGGTGCTCGACGACATCGCCGCGCAGATCAAGCGCCGGCCGTGATCCCGAGCATAGACGCATGGAGACCGTTCGCAGCGGGCCTCGATCAGAGCGAGCGCGTCGCACGGGTGCGGTGCCTACTCGCAATCGTGCATCTAATCACCGGCCCCGCGGTCGCGCTGCCGTGGCGGCCCTGCGCGCCGCTGAGACGGACGTGGACGCGCTGCCGACGGCGCTCGCGGAGATCGGGCGTCTCGACGCCCTCGACCGGCGGCGGGCGCTGGCGAGCTACGCGATCATCACCAAGCCCGACGTTTGACCCTTTCCGAGATCCGCGCGCCATGGGCGGGGTCGGTCGATCCCAGCTGACGGGAGTCGGTCGGCCAATGCGCGACGCCTGGGGCGCAACGATCACTCGCTCGGCTGCTGCACGTCTGAATCGTAGGATGCCGCCACGCACTCGACAACGATCCATTTCTCAATTGTTACACGATATCCGCGGTTTCTTGTTGCAGTCCAGACCTTCTTGAAAGCAGCAACCGCACTAGACAACGTATTAAATTCACCTCTTAGCGTTGTGTTTGGAAGCTTGTACCAAACGTTCCTTCCGCTAAGGGACCATGCGTGCCAGCCTAACCCTTCAGCTTCCGCGATGAACGTAGCATGCGGATCATGCGGCGCGTCTTGCAAGTCGTAGGTGACTAAAAACTTCGGCATCTTGGTGCTCCTCGTTGCCGAATCAATCTTCAGCTCCGCCAACTTGAGATTAGCAGGGTAATCCGATGCACGTCTCGTTCACCGGGGCCGGGCGCGATGCGCTCGACGCCGCCCTTTCGCGTGCGTCGCAGACCGCGCCGCACCGGCGTCCGTTGCTCTGGGCTGTTCGCTTCGAGGGATGCGGCTTGGTGATGGTAGCGCAGAGCCGGCGTCCGTTCACCGTGTCGGCCGACCCGCCGACGATACTCATCGTGGGTGACGACCTCGCGGCGGCGCTCGGCCCGAACGGGTTCGACCGGAAATCGATCATCGCCTTCCTCGCGCGCTGCGGAGCCGTGACCATCGTCGCGTCCGAGCCCGTGGTACCGCTGTACGCCGAGACCGCACAGTGGACGGTCAAGCACCGCCAGCCAGTCGCCACCATTGAGACCCGGCCGGAGCGCGAGGCGGAATGGCTCGACCTCGTGCACGCCGTCGCGCCGGCCGACGTCGCGATCGTGCTGGCGACCACGCGCCAAGACCATCGCCCGTGATGACGCTGCGCGAGATGGCGCACGCCCTCGGCGGCGAGGTGGCAGGGCATCAGGTGTTGTGCCCAGGTCCCGGTCACTCGGCGCGGGATCGCAGCGTCACCGTGCGCCCGGGCCCCGAATCGCCCGATGGGCTACGCGTGCATAGCCATGCTGGCGACGACTGGCGCGCGGTGAAGGACTACATCGCCGGGCGGCTTGGGTTGGGTCGGGAGCGTCGCGGCCAAGCGAAGCCTGCGCCAGCCCCGCTTTCTCGGGTGTCGCCACGGGCTGCGGGGGTGGACGCGGACCGGCGCCGACGCGCGCTTGGCGTGTGGTACTCGGTCGGCAATCCGACCGGCACGTTGGTCGAGCGCTACCTGGCCTCGCGCGGCCTCGACCTGCCCGCGACCGTCGCCGGTGAGGTGTTGCGCTTCCACGCGGCGTGCGCGTTCGGCGAAGAACGGTTGCCGGTCATGGTCGCGGCGCTGCGATGCGTCCGCACCGATCAACCGCAGGCTGTTCACCGGACCGCGCTCGCGCCCGACGGGACCAAGGTCGGCCGCAAGATGTTCGGGCCGGCCGGCGGCGCGGCTGTGAAGCTCGACCCGGACGACGCGGTGACGCGCGGGCTGGCGATCGGCGAAGGCGTCGAGACGTGCCTTGCGGCTCGGCAGCTCGGCATCCTGCCGGCATGGGCGCTCGGTTCGGTCGGTGCGATCCGCACGTTCCCGGTGCTGCCCGGCATCGAGGCGCTGACGATCCTTTGCGAGACGGACGACGGCGGCGCCAGCGCGGCGGCGGCACGAGAATGCGGGGCGCGGTGGCACGCGGCCGGCCGCGACGTCATCCTCGCGACCCCGCGGGTGCCCGGCGACATGAACGACGCAATCCGGGAGGCTCGGCGCTGATGGCGGACGCAGAGCACCTGTCGGCGGACGATCACGTCGAGTTCGCCCCGTTCGCACCCGACGCGCCGGATGTAGCGGCAGGCGCCGGCCCGGCGCCGGTGACGATCCAGGCGACGCCGTACCGGTGGCGCGACCCGGCGACGATCCCACCGCGGGAATGGCTGTACGGTCGGCACCTGATCCGACGGTTCCTGTCGACGACGGTGGCGCCCGGTGCGGTCGGCAAGTCGAGCCTCGTGCTCGTCGAGGCAATCGCCATGGTGACGGGCCGGCCGCTGCTCGGAGTGACGCCGCCGGCCTGCCTGCGGGTCTGGTACGTGGCGCTGGAAGATCCGCTGGAAGAGATTGAAAGGCGCGTGGCCGCGATCTGCATTCGTTACGGCATCGAGGCGCGGGAGCTTGAGGGTCGGCTGTTCCTCGACAGCGGTCGGACGTCGGAAATCGTCATCGCGATTACGACGAAGGATGGGGCCAAGGTCGCCGAACCGGTGGTCGAGGGACTGGTCGCGACGATCGTCGCCAACCGGATTGACGTGGCGATGGTCGACCCCTTCGTGTCCTCGCATCGGGTCAGCGAGAACGACAACGCGGCGATCGATCTGGTCGCGAAGGCCTGGAATCGGGTGGCCGAGACCGGCCGGGCTGCGATCGAGCTCGTGCACCACGTCCGGAAGGGCCAGGGCGGCGGCGCCGAGTTCACGGTCGAGGACGGGCGCGGGGCCGGTGCGCTGCTTGCCGCGGCTCGCTCGGCGCGGGTCCTCAATCCGATGTCGAAGGATCAAGCCAAGCGCGCCAACTTTGCCTCGCACCGCGGCTACTTCCGGGCCGACAACGGCAAGGCCAACCTCGCGCCGCCCTCGGACCGCAGCGATTGGTTCAAACTCGCATCGGTCGAGCTGGGCAACGGGCCCAGCGGCGGGGATCACGTCGCTGTGGTCGAGCCCTGGCAATGGCCGGACATGCTGGAAGGCGTGACAGTCGACGACCTTCGGAAGGCGCAGCGCGCGGTCGCCGCCGGCCGGTGGCGGGAGGACGCGCAGGCGAAGGATTGGGCCGGCATCGCCATCGCCGGTGCGCTCGGGATCGAACTCGACGTCGGCGGCAAGGGGCGGGTGAAGGCGATGCTGAAGGCTTGGCTTGCCTCCGGGATGTTCGTGGTGGTCGAGGGCCGTGACGAGAAGCGGAACAAGCGCTCGTTCATCGAAGTCGGAGAGACGGCCAGCGATTAGTAGATGTAGCTCTCCCACCGGTCGAAGACGACTTGAGCCCCGAGCAGGCCGACGTAGTTCCTTGTCTTGATCTCGTCTTTCGTCATTTCATCGACGACGATCGTGACGAAGTGAGCGCCTTTGCCAGCATCAAGGACCTGGGGTTTCCCTTGGAGTCCGGACGGCAGGTGCGTCGGGACTTTTGCTCGAATGGACAAGCATCCTGATCCGGTATTTGCGCCGCAACGCTGCCTCCATCCGCCCCACCTCGCCTCGGCCCGGAAACCCCGGTGCCCCGCCCCGCCACACCTGCCCCACCCTAAAGGGTGGTGGGGCAAGTGTGGCAGTGGGGCAAGGCATTTCAGGCGCCACACCGCCACACCTTGCCACGCCTCACTTTCTCAGGGTGGGGCAGCGCCATTGGGGCAGCCATGTCGAAACCCTGGCAGCCGATGGAGATTGCACCTCGCGATCGCCGCATCGCGATCTGGGCCGAGCGGTGGATCGCCTACCCATGCGCGCCTCCAGGAGGTGGCGCAGGTGCTGGAACGCTTCGGGCAGATCCCAGCCCTGGAGCGCGGCCGCCTGGTCGAGGGCGTTCGGTTTGATCTCGATCAGCGCGAGGTAATGCAGCGGATCGGACACGAACACGCTGGTGCCGTAGCTGCGCTCATGCCGGGCGATCTCGATGCCGCCACACAGGATTACGACCTCCTCGACGAAGCCCTTCACCAGCACGTCCCGGAAGCCGTAGGCGGTCGGCACCGAGTAGTCGTTGCAGCGGTAGCGAACCAGCGCGGTCGAGGAGACGCGCCCAGCCCGCTTCTCGCACGGCTCCAGCGGGACCGCCGGCAAGGAACGCAGAACGGCACGATCGGCGACCAGTCGCGTGCCGATGCTCTCGGCATGCTGTCCGGCCCGCTCATCCTGCCGGGTCCGGCAGCGTCGCTCCAGATCCGCGTTCAGCGCCTCGAACGAGGCCGCCTCCGGGGCCGGGGTCATGAAGTTGGACCGGGCGTACTTAACCAGGCCTTCGGCGTTGCCCTTGCCCGGACGCCCGAAGCGGTCCCGGAACAGGTAGTGGCTCACCAGCTCGGTAAAGGCACGGGTACGTTCGCGCTGGCCTCCGCCGCAGATCTTGGCGACCGCGATCTTGGTGTTGTCGTAGAGGATCGACAGCGGCACGCCGTCGAAGAACTCCATGGCAGCGACATGCCCGTCGAGGAACGCCTCGGTGGTCTCCTGCGGATACGCCTTCACGAAGCAGGCGTCGGAGTGCGGCAGGTCCATGCAGAAGAAGTGGATCTTCCGGCCCACGCCGCCGATGGTGGCGACCGCCTCGCCGAAGTCGACCTGGGCATGGCCCGGCGGGTGCGCCAACGGTACGAAGGTCTCCCGCCCACTCGCGCGTGCGATCCGGACGTGATCCTTCACCACCGTGTAGCCGCCAGCGTAGCCGTGCTCGTCGCGCAGACGCTCGAAGATCCGCTTGGCCGTGTGCCGCTGCTTGATGGGTGCGATCCGGTCCGCCTCCAAGATCGCATCGATCACCGGCAGTAGCGGCCCCAGCTTCGGCTTCTCGATCGGCTTGGTGCGAGTATAGCCCGGTGGCAATGAGAACCGGCACATCTTGGCAATCGTCTCGCGATTGAGCCCGAATACCCGGTCTGCCTCGCGACGAGAGTGGCCGTCGATGAAAACGAACTGCCGAACGGCCGCGTAGACTTCCACGGCAAACATCCTGGGCCCCTCTCGAAAGAGAAGCCTCTCCACTGGCCGGCTTTTACCCCGGCCGCATCAGCAACCCGCCGACGCTCCAGTGGATGGTTTTGTCACCGCCCTACACACCACGGTCAACCACACGGCCGAGACCAGGAAGTAGACGGCGCCGAACGCGGCGTAGGGGGCGATGTCCGTGATCCCCGGCGTCAAGGCACCGTTCGCCTTGAAGATGAAGTGGGTGCCTGCGAGGGCTGACTGGGCTCCGCTGAGCGCCATCGCCCACTGGGCACCCGCCTGCCACCGCCGCACACCGGTCGCAAGCTGCAACAAGCCGGACAGGATGGCCCAGACCCCAAATACCGTCAGTACCGCGTGCATGCCCCATCCGAGCGCGACGGCTATCGCGACGGCGACGACGGTGCTGGCGGCCACGTTGAGGGCCTGGCTGGGATTGGCGGCCAAGCCGCCACTGCGACGCGCGTCGATGACGTTGGCGACGGCATCCCAGGCGGGATAGGCGACCACGAGCGCTGCCGCGGCCGGCGTCACGGCGTTTCCGATGGTGAAGGCAGCAGCGACCCAGCCGACGGAAACCCCGGCACGGAGGAAGTAATAGGAGCTCAGCCAGCGCGAAGCGTCACGGCCGGGTCTTTGGACGGTCGTCATCGATGTTCCCTTCGGGTGAGCGGCGAGGCGGAGGATCGGGACAGGGGGCAATCACGCGGAGGACGCCGGCGACCGAAACGCCGGGCTTCGTGAAAGCGGTGTCTTTCCAGGGGGATATGCCTCGCTTCGGAAGGCGCTTTTACAAACGGACGCCGATGGCACCCATGACCGGATTGCTGGAAAACTTGACCACTCCTCCGGAGAGTGGACCGAGCGTTGCCACCGGCGACCTCCTCTCCCTCGTCCTGGCGCAGATCAGGCTCACCGGGGACCACGTCCGATCCCTTGAGGTCGAGCCGTCGGGGATCTTGGACCTGGAGGTCGGAGCCGCTCATGTCCTCGTGGTCGCCGAGGGTTCGCTCCACGTCGAGGGCGATGGCGAAGAACGCGTCGTCATCGACACGGGCGATCTCGTGCTTCTGCCTCGCGGGCTCGGAGGAGCCAGGCTGGTGGCATCCGCCTCGCATGCTTCGGTGATCCTTTGTCAGTTCTGGTTCGATCCCTACACCCTGCGCGGCATGGTCTCGGCCTTGCCCGGGCGCATCCACATTCGGCGCGACGAGGGGGCGGGGTGGCTGGAGGGCATCGTACCCTTCCTGATGGTCGAGGTGACCGACGACGAGCCAGGCGCGGCCCTGATGATCTCGCGGATCATCGACGTCATCGTCATCCGCACCCTTCGGACCTGGGTACGGCGCGGGCACACCACCGGATGGCTGGGAGGTCTCTTGGACGCCCGCATCGCCCGGGCGTTGAAGGTCATGCACGAGCGTCCATCACGTCCCTGGGGCGTCGAGGCCCTGGCGGACGCGGCCGGCATGTCGCGGTCGAGCTTCTGCGAGCGGTTCACGGCACTCGTCGGGCGCTCGCCCCTGCGCTACCAGAACGAGTGGCGGCTCACGCTTGCCCGGGACATGCTGGTCGCCCGCGAGGCGCGTGTTGGTGAGGTCGCATTGCGCGTCAGCTACGCGTCGGAGGCAGCCTTCAGCCGCGCCTACAAGGCCATGTTCGGACACCCGCCGCGGGACGAACCTGCGCTGTCGAGCGGTGCCGGATCACGCGAGCAGGACGGCGACTTGCGACAGGGGAACTGAGCGAGTCGAACCCACGCTGGGTCCGCGCATCGACGACCATCATAGCAGCCTGTAACGCTAGGTCGTGTGTAGCAGGCCGTCCGCTTTTGTGATCGCTCCACTCCAAAGCAGCCCTTCCGCTTTCGACCCAACCCGGTTGTACGGGCTACTGCCACCACCGCCCTAAACCGGACGTCCGCCCGGATTCTCACGCAGGCGAAAACGATTGACAGGCTTGTTCGCTTGCGGGGAGGGCGAACATTCGAGCTTACTCCGTTTCGCGCTGGCGTAGAAGGTGAATCAACCCGCGGCCTTCCTGTTGACCGAGGAACACGTCTCCCTGTTCAACCAGCACACACGTTATCCTCGGCCCTCGTACGAATATCAGAACCGCAGAGAGTATATATTCCTGTCTTATAAAAGATAGCTATTATATTTACAGGAAGGATTGTGCTTGGTATCCAGTCGTGTCGCGAGTGGTTCGGCCCGGCCCAACGCCTTGGGATCCGGGAGACCGACTGCTCGAATCAAAGGCGGCATCAGACCGCTTACAAAACGAGCATTGCCGCCATGCGCGTGGCTTAAGGGAGGATGTCATGAGCTTGGTAACAGGCTTGCCATCGGACTTCACTGTGCCGCTGCTGGAAGTCGGCGGCGTTACGCTGCAGTATAAGACCCCCCATCACCTTGTCACAGCGACCTACCGGGTCAGCTTTAATGTGTTCCCAAGCGATCGGTTCGTCCTGCTCGGACCCTCGGGCTGCGGGAAATCTACCTTGCTGAAGTCGGTCGGCGGCTACATGGCGCCGACCGAGGGCCAGATCCGCCTGAAAAACCAGGCCGTCACTGAGCCCGGACCGGACCGGATGATGGTGTTCCAGGAATTCGACCAGCTCCTGCCCTGGAAGACCGTGCGCCAGAACGTGGCTTTTGCCCTTGAAGCCTCGGGACGCCTCGCTGGCCGGGCCGCCGACGAGCGGGCCATGCACTATATCGACAAGGTCAACCTATCGGCCTTCGCCGACAGCTATCCGCACATGCTATCGGGCGGGATGAAGCAGCGTGTGGCCATCGCCCGCGGCATGGCGATGGAGCCCGACATCCTGCTGATGGACGAGCCCTTCGCGGCGCTCGACGCTTTGACCCGCCGGCGGATGCAGGACGAGCTCCTGGCTCTGTGGGAGGAGACCCGCTTCACGGTCCTGTTCGTCACGCACTCGATCCCCGAGGCGATCAAGATCGGCTCCCGCATCCTCCTGCTCTCGCCCCATCCCGGCGAGGTCAAGGCCGAGCTTAACACGGCCAGCTCACCGCAGGAGACACTGCTACTGGAGCAGCGCATCCACCAGATGCTCTTTTCCGAAGAGATCAAGGAGGCGGAGAATGTCTAAGACCGCGAAGACGCTCATGTCCCCGATCCTCATTCGAGCCGCCCGCCCCGAGATCGTCCGCGACACCGGCGGCGCCTATGGCGGCGCCATCGTCGAGAAGCCGCTATCCAAGGTCGAGCGCCTCTACAATCACGGCTGGCTACGAAAGCTCGTGATCCTGGCGGTGCTGGCCCTAATCTGGGAGGCCTATGGACGCTACCTCGACAACGACCTCCTGTTCCCGACCTTCACCGCCACTGTCACGGCCTTCGCTCACGGGGTCGCGGACGGGACGCTGGTGCTGCGGGCCTGGGGCTCGATCAAGGTGCTGCTGATAGGCTACGCCCTCGGGATCCTGTTGGCGACGGTGCTGACCGGCATCGCGATCAGCTCGCGCATCGGCACCGACTTCCTCGAAACGATGACGTCGATGTTCAATCCGTTGCCAGCGATCGCGTTGCTGCCGCTGGCGCTAATCTGGTTCGGCCTCGGCAACGGCAGCCTCATCTTCGTGTTGGTCCATTCCGTGACCTGGGCGATCGCGCTGAACACTCATTCGGGCTTTCTCTCGGTCAGCCGGACCCTGAAGATGGTCGGTCGCAACTACGGACTGCGCGGCACCCGGCTGATCACCAAGATCCTGATCCCGGCGGCCTTCCCCAGCATCCTCACGGGGCTCAAGGTTGGCTGGGCCTTCGCTTGGCGCACACTCATCGCGGCGGAGCTGGTTTTCGGGGTAAGTTCCGGCTCGGGCGGTCTCGGGTGGTTCATCTTTGAGAACAAGAACATGCTCGACATCCCCAACGTCTTCGCGGGGCTGCTGACGGTGATCCTCATCGGCCTTTGCGTCGAGAACCTCATCTTCCAGACCATCGAACGCCACACCCTGCAGCGCTGGGGTATGCACGCCTAGTCAGGCCAAGCGTCAATCGAGGTCGGATCTGTATTGGAGCGCCGCCGTCCAGCTCTGACGGTACTCGATCGGTTCGCCGGTGAGGGCGACGGCGACCCGGCGCACCAGCAGCAGGGGCGCCCCCGGTGGACAGCAGAGGGCGTCCGCAATGGCAGAACTCGCCCGGTCGGTGGCGATTGTGTCCCGCGCCCGCGCCACGGTCTGGCCGCAGCGCGCCTGGTAGAGCACGTAGATCTCCTCCAGCATCTCGGCGCCGGGCTCCGCCTTCAGCGCGGCGAAAAGATCCGCCGGCAGGGCAATCCGCTCGTAGATCAATGGCACGCCGTCCTCGCTCCGAGTCCGCAACAAGACCAGCACCTTCACCCCCGCTCCCAGTCCGAGGGCGGCGCGGTCCTGGGCATCGGCCTGTGCGGTCCCAGCCGCGAGGACGTGCGCCACGGGGCGGAACGGCCGCCCGTCGCCGTGGACGAAGCGCAGGAAGCGGAACCGCGACCGGTCGCTTGAATGGGGCACCACCTGCGTGCCGCGTCCGTGCTGGCGCTCCAGCAGGCCTTGCCCGACGAGGTCCTCCATGGCCTTGCGGATCGTCCCGATGGAGACGCCGAGGTCGAAGGCCAGCTGCGGCTCGCTCGGCAGGTAGCCGCCCGGCTTCCAGGTCCCATCTACGATCCGGCGCAGCAGCAGGTCGCGTGCCTGCAAGTAGAGCGGACGGCTCGCCAAGGGGGCAGCCACCGGGGCAGTCAGAGGAGCGGCCAAGCGCGCGGCCAGCGGCTCGCCCGGTGACGGCGCTGCGGAATGCGCCTGCGGTGCAACGGCGCGCATACGATTTGACATCGGCAACTCATGTATATGACATATGACCGTTGACAGCGGTTGATACGAGGCTATCGTGGCCCTCGGCACCGGACCAGAGAATTCGGGCCTGCGCAGGAGGAACACATGGCACTCGGCCGTCTCATCCGGCTCTGCGGAGCCGCGGCCCTGCTCTCGGCGAGCCTTCTGGCCGGCTCGGGATCCGCCCAGGCAGAGGCCCCCGTGGTGCGCCTCGCCAAGCAGTTCGGCATCTCCTACCTGCCCCTCACTGTGATGGAGGAGGAGCACCTCCTCGAGAAGCAGGCCCGCCAGCAGGGCTTGGAACTCAAGACCGAGTGGCTGCGCTTCACCGGCGGTTCCGGCATGAACGAGGCCCTGCTCTCGGGGAACCTCGACTTCGCCGCCGGCGGCGTCGGGCCGATGCTGACGATCTGGGGGCGGACTCGGGCCAACCTGCAGGTCAAGGGCGTGGCGGCGCTCAACGCGATGCCGCTCTGGTTGGTCTCGGTGAACCCGGCCGTCAAGTCGATCAAGGACTTCACCGACAAGGACAAGATCGCGCTGCCGACGGTGAAGAGTTCGATCCAGGCGATCACCTTACAGATGGCTGCCGAGAAAGCCTTTGGCCCTGGCCAGCAAGGCAAGCTCGATCCGCTGACGGTCTCGATGGGGCATCCTGATGCGCAGACGGCGATGCTCGGCGGTCGCTCCGAGATCACCGGGCATTTCGGCTCGCCGCCGTTCCAGGAGATGGAGCTGAAGGACCCGCGCGCGCACAAGGTGCTCGACAGCTATGACGTGCTGGGGGGGCCGCATACCTTCAACCTCGTCTGGGCGAGCAACCGCTTCGTAAGCGCCAACCCGAAGATCGTGGCGGCCTTCCGGGCCGCCTTGGAGGAGAGCCTGGCGCTGATCAAGGCGGGGCCCGCCAAGGTGGCGGCTCTGTGGATCAAAGCGGAGAACGGCCGGCTGACCGAGGCGGAAGCCGTGGAGATCATCCGCGCGCCACAGACCCAGTGGATTAGCGCGCCGCTGAACATGCTGGCCTACCTCGACTACATGAACCGCGCCGGCCTCGTGGCCGCAAAGGCCACGGATCAGGGCGAGCTGTTCTTCCCCGGCGCCGTCGCTAAGGCGGAGCGCTAAGGCATGAACGCTCCTTTCCCCAACGCGTCCCTGGCCGATCCAACGATCGAATCCGTGCCCGGTGCGATGCTGACGGTGCGCATCCGGCGTGAAGAGGGCTTCCAGGCCTTCACCGTGGCGCGGCGCCCGGCCCAGACCATCCTCGACGTGGTCACCGAGATCCAGCGCGAGCAGGATCCGACGCTGGCCTACCGCTTCGCCTGCCGAGTCGGCATGTGTGGCTCCTGCGCCATGATGGTGAACGGCCGTCCGCGTTGGACCTGCCGAACCCGGGTCGCGGCGGTGGCGGAGAACGACGGCCTGACCCTCGAACCCCTGCGCAACCTGCCGGTGATCAAGGACCTGGCGGTCGACATGGAGCCGTTCTTCCAGAAATGGACGGCCGCCCACGGCGCCTTCGAGCCGGGCAACGAACCGCCTGAGGACTTCGCCGTGGTATCCCCGGATTCGCCCGAGCGTCGGGCGGTGGATGCCGGCATCGAGTGCATCAATTGCGGCGTCTGCTACGCCGCCTGCGACGTGGTCACCTGGAACCCGGACTATCTCGGCCCGGCCGCGCTTAACCGGGCCTGGACCCTGGTGAACGACGTCCGCGATCGAGGCCAGGACGCTCGGCTCGAGGCCGTGTCTGGGGATGCGGGCTGCCAGTCCTGCCACACCCACATGAGCTGCACGGAGCATTGTCCGAAGGCGCTAGCGCCGACCTTCGCGATCGCGGGGCTGAAGCGTGCTACCGCCCGGTCCGCCCTGAAGCGCTTCGGCACCCGGCACTTCCGGAGGTCGGCATGAGCCCCCTCCTCTACGTGGCGCAGCGCGGCACCGCCATGATCCTGGCCGTTGCCGTGACGGTCCATCTTGGCACGATCCTGTACGCCGTGCGCGGCGGCCTCACCGCCGGGGAGATCCTCGGACGGACGCAGGGCAACCTTGCCTTCCTGCTGTTCTACGGCCTCTTCGTCGTGGCCGCCGCCATCCACGCACCGATCGGCCTGCGCAGCATCCTGCGCGAGTGGACGCGCTGGCGCGGACGCTCCCTCGACGGGGCGATGCTCGCCGTCTCGGCGCTCCTCCTCGTCCTCGGCCTGCGCGCGGCGTTGGCGGTCTACGTCGCATGAGCGCCGGGACACAGACCGACCTCCCCAGGCGCGGCACCCGCCGCGCGGCACCGCTGCGCGCGGGCTTCGCCGCCGCCCTGCTGCATCGCCTCTCCGGGATCGCCCTTGCCCTGTTCCTGCCGATGCACTTCATCGCCCTCGGCACCGCGCTGCAGGGGGCTGACCGCCTCGAGAGCTTTCTCGGGCTGACCCATAACAGCTTCGTGCGGACGGCCGAGTGGGGGCTCGTCAGTGCGCTCGCCCTGCACATGATCCTGGGTCTTCGCGTGCTCGCCATCGAGTGGTTCGCGACCCAGGAGCGGACGGCGCTCATCGTCTCGGCCTGCGTGGCGGCGGGGCTCGCGGTCGGGCTCCTGTTCCTGCTCGGCGGCGCCTGAACCCAATCCCTGAAAGGAGACCGGCATGGATCTCGACCTCACCGAAGTCGAAGAGGTGTGCAAGGACCTCTACGTCCGCGCCCTGAAGTTACTGCCCCCCGATATCAAGGCGGGCTTCGCGGTGCTGGCACGGGAGGAGACCAGCGCCACCGGCCGAGCGATCCTCGGCACCATGGTCGAGAACATCGCGGTGGCCGAGCGCACCAAGAACATCCTGTGCCAGGATACCGGCATCCCGATCTACAACGTGACGGTCGGGCGCGACGTGCGCTTCGACGGCGCCGACCTCAAGGCTGCCATCCGGCGCGGCTGCGCTCGTGCCACTACCGAGCACTCGTTGCGCTCCTCGGTGGTCCACCCGATCACCCGCGTGAACGAGCAGACCTCCTGCGGCATCCGCGTGCCGATCATCCACGTGGATTTCGACGATCGGCCCGAGACCGTGTCGGTCGAGATGATCCCGAAGGGCTCGGGCTCGGAGAACGGCTCGTTCCTGCAGATGCTCCTGCCCTCTGACGGCATCAACGCGGTCAAGCGGTTCGTCATCGACCGGGTGATCGAGCTCGGCGGCCGCGTCTGTCCGCCGACCATCGTGGGCGTCGGCATCGGTGGCACCTCGGACCTGTGCATGCACCTCGCCAAGGTGGCGGCCACGCGCAAGCTGCGCACCGCCTGTTCCGACCCGGAGGGCGCACGCATCGAGGCGGAGCTGTCGCACGCCGTCAACGAGCTCGGCATCGGCCCGCAGGGGCTTGGCGGCCGCTCCACCAGCTTTGCAGTCCATGTGGAAATCGCCGCGACCCACATCACTCAGAACCCGGTGGCGGTGAACATCCAGTGCCACTCAGCCCGCCGGGCCAAGGCGACCTTCACACCCGGCGGCATCGCCTTCGACTGACCGGAACGCCTTATCGACACCGCCGGGAGGGCAGCGCCATGCACCACGTTCTCGACATGCCGATCGACGAGGCGCAGGTCCGCCTCCTAAAAGTCGGCGACACCGTCACCCTGCGGAAGACCCTGTTCGGCATCCGCGATGCCACCCTGATCCACATGTTCGACCGGGAGCGGCGGACACATCTCGATCTCGCCGGCCACGCGGTCATCCACACCGCGCCCAACGTCCACCGAGTGCCGGTCTCGGCCGAGGCCCCCGTTGGCTACGCGCCGTTCTGCATCGGCACCACCACCTCCATGCGGATGGAGCGCTTCACCGACGCGCTGATGCGGCGGGAGAGCGTGCGTCTCATCGTCGGCAAGGGCGGCATGGGTCCGAAGACCCTAGAGGCCTTCGCCGAGCAGGGCGGCGCCTACCTCGCCATCGTCGGGGGCGCCGCCGCCCTGGAAACGACCTGGATCGAGCGGATCGAGGACATCGACCTCGACGACCTGCATCCCGAGAGCCTGTGGAAGTTCGCGATTCATGATTTCGGACCGCTTCTGGTCGGTATGGATTCCCACGGCGGCTCGCTCTTCGCCGATGTTCAGCGCGACGTCGCCAGCCGGCGGGATGCCGTCATCGCGAGCCTGGGAGCCGCCCGATGAACGCCGTGCCGACGACCATCGAGACCGACATCCTCATCCTGGGCTCGGGGGGAGCCGGCCTGTTCGCCGCCCTCCACGCCAAGAAGGCCGCCCCGGAGCTCGAGGTCACCGTCGCGGTCAAGGGGTTGCTCGGCAAGTGCGGCTGCACCCGCATGGTCCAGGGCGGCTACAACGTCGCCCTCGCCCCGGGCGATTCGGTTGAGCGCCACTTCATGGACACGATCGAGGGCGGCAAGTGGCTCAACAACCAGGAGCTAGCCTGGACCCTGGTGACCGAGGCGCAGGTCCGCATCCGCGAGCTCGAGACGGAGCTCGGCTGTTTCTTCGACCGCAATCCCGACGGCAGCGTCCACCAGAAGGCCTTCGCCGGTCAGACCTTCGACCGCACCGTGCACAAGGGCGACCTTACCGGCATCGAGATCATCAATCGCCTCTCCGAGCAGGTCTGGCGCCGCGACGTCCGGCGCCTGGAGGATCACCGCGCCCTCGAGCTGATCCCAGCCGCCGACGGCTCCGGCCTCGCCGGGGTGCTGATGCTCGACATGCGGACCGGCATCCCGGTCCTGGTGCGGGCCAAAGCGACCCTGCTCGCCACGGGCGGCGGCCCGACCATGTACAAGTTCCACACGCCGTCGGGCGACAAGACCTGCGACGGCCTTGCCATGTCGCTCCGCGCGGGCCTGCCCCTGCGCGACATGGAGATGGTCCAGTTCCATCCCACCGGCCTGCTGGCGGGGGCCGGCACCCGGATGACCGGCACGGTGCTGGAGGAAGGCCTGCGCGGGGCCGGAGGCTACCTGCTCGACGCCTCGACTGAGCGCTTCATGCATCACTACGATCCGCGCGCGGAGCGGGCGACGCGCGACGTCGTCAGCCGCTCGATCATGCGGCGCATCCGCGACGGCCATGCCACCCCGAACGGGGGCGTCTACATCCAGATGAGCCATCTCGGGCCCGAGGACGTGCGGCGCAAGTTCAAGGGCATGGTCGAGCGCTGCGCCGATTGTGGCTTCGACCTCGCCGGGGGCCTAGTCGAGGTCATCCCCACCGCCCATTACATGATGGGCGGGGTCGCCTTCCGTCCCGGCTGCAGCACCGAGCTGCCGCGCCTCTACGCGGCCGGGGAGGATACCGGCGGGGTTCACGGGGCCAACCGCCTCGGCGGCAACGGCGTCGCCAACTCGACGGTTTTCGGGGGGCTGGCCGGCTCCGCCATGGCCCGCGACATCCGGAGCATGCGGTTCCGCGCCGAGCCCGATCCCCGCGCGGTCGAGGTGGGGCTCGCCCGCGCCTACGGCCCCCTCGGGCGCCCGGCTGGGGACCTCGAGGCGATCCGGGAGGCCCTCTACGCGACCATGTGGGACGATGTCGGCATCCTGCGCGATGCGGCCGGGCTGGAGCAGGCCGGCGAGCGCCTCGACGCCCTCGCCGCCGCGGTCGCGGAGGCCGGCATCCCCGACGGCGACCGCCGCTACAACCTGACCTGGATGGACCGGCTCAACCTCGAGAACCTCGTCCTCGTCAGCCGCTCGATCCGCGCCGCGGCGCTGGCCCGCACCGACAGCCGCGGGGCGCATTTCCGTGAGGACTTCCCTGACGCCTCGGATCTCGCCACCTCGCACTACACCGTGGTGCGCCAGGGCGCGGCCGGTCTCGACGTCACCATGGAGCCCGTCGCCTTCACCCATGTGCGCCCCGGCGCCTCCCTGCTCGACGCGGCGGCCTGAGGCCGCCCCCCGCACGCGGGATCTTGGAGAGAGACGCCATGGACTATTCCCGGGACCGGCCGCGCGGAGCCGACATCGTCGTCGAGGCGCTGGAGCGCCTCGGCGTCCGCCGCATCTTCACCCTGTCGGGCAACCACATCATGCCGATCTTCGACGCCCTGCTGGGCACGAACATCGCGGTGGTGCATGTCCGTCAGGAGGCCGCCTGCGTGCACATGGCCGATGCCTGGGGCCGCCTGACCGGTGAGGTCGGGGTCGCCCTGGTCACCGGCGGCCAGGGGCAGACCAACGGCGCCGCCGCCCTGTTCACGGCTCTTGCGGCGGAGAGCCCCGTTCTGCTGCTCTCGGGCCATGCCGGCCTGTCGGAGATCGGGCGCGGCGCGTTCCAGGAACTCGCCCAGGCGGATATCGCCCGCCCGATGACCAAAGCCTCGTGGACGGCCGCCTCCGTCGATACCCTGGCCGACGACATCGCTCGGTCTATGCGGATCGCCCGCGAAGGGCGACCGGGCCCCGTGCATCTCAGCCTCCCGGTCGATCTCCTGGAGGCGCCCGCTGCGGCCGCACCGTCGATCCCTCTCGACGCCTCAATCCGAGTCGGCGAGCCCGGCGCCGACCTCATCGCGGCCGTAGCGGCGGAGCTCGGCCGAGCGCGGCGCCCCCTGATCCTGTGCGGCCCGGCCGCCTGCGGCGCCGAGGGACGCGGGCGGATGGCGGCGTTGGAGAGCGCCTCCGGCATCCCCGTCCTCGGCATGGAGAGTCCGCGCGGCCTCAACGATCCGAGTCTAGGCGCCTTCGCCGAGGTGCTAACGCAGGCCGATTGCCTCGTGCTCCTCGGCAAGCCCCTCGACTTCACCCTGAAGTTCGGCGATGCGTCCGCGGTGGCGCCAGCCTGCCGCTTCGTCGTTATCGACCCCGACCCGGCCCTCGTCGCGCGGGTCGACCCTGCCCGCCTAGCGGTCTCGGGCGCGGCAGACGCTCTTTCCACCCTCGAAGCCCTGGCGCGCCGTCTTGGCGACGAGCCGCGGCCAGACTGGCACGCCACTGTGCGGGCGGCGGTCGATTACCGGCCGCCGGACTGGGACGATAGGCGCGGCTCCGAGGGCCGCCTCCATCCGGTGGAGCTGTGCCGGGGCGTCGCCGCCTTCCTCGACCGGCATCCCGGCGGCACGCTGATCTGCGACGGCGGCGAGATCGGGCAATGGCCCCAAGCCCTGGTGAACGCTCCCCGGCGCCTCATCAACGGGGTTTCGGGCACCATCGGCGCGTCGCTGCCCTTCGCTCTCGCGGCCCGACTCCACAATCCGGCCGGTCCCGTGGTGGCGGTCCTGGGGGACGGCACCTTCGGCTTCCACATGGCCGAGTTCGACACCGCCGTGCGCTACGGCCTGCCCTTCATCGCCGTGGTGGGCAACGATGCCCGCTGGAACGCCGAGTACCAGATCCAGCTACGCCAGTACGGCGCGGCGCGGGCGCGGCACTGCGACCTCCTGAGCTCGCGCTACGATCGCGTTGCGACGGCGCTGGGCGGCTACGGGGCCCTCGTCACCCGGGCCGAGGACCTGCCCCAGGCCCTAGAGGACGCCCATGCCAGCGGCCTGCCGGCCTGCCTCAACGTGCTGATCGAGAGCGTGCCCGCCCCGGTAATCCGGCGGCCGAAGGCGGGCTGACCGCACATCTCCGACAAGGCTCCGACCCAGGGAGGTTCACATGCGCCGACGCGACGTACTGGCCCGGGGACTGCTCGGCGCGGGACTGCCCCTCCTAGCGGGGCTGCAGTCGGCGCAGGCCGAGATGCAGGCGGTCAGCATCGCGCGCCAGCCGAGCCTGGGGCACCTGCCGCTGATGCTCATGGAGGACCAAGGCCTGCTCCAGAAGCACGCCGCGGCGCGGGGCCTGTCCGGGCTCGGCGCCCGCTACATCACGCTGGCGGGCGGGGCCGCGATGAACGACGCGCTCCTGTCCGGCTCGGTCCAGTTCGTGGCCGGCGGTGTGCCGCCCCTCGTCCTGCTCTGGTCCAAGACCGAGGGAACCGGCATGGCCGTGAAGGGGGTGGCGGCGATGAACGCCATGCCGCTCCTCATGAACACCAATGCGGAGCGCGTCCGGTCGCTCGCCGACTTTACCGACCGGGACAAGATCGCCCTGCCGGCGGTGAAGGTTTCGGTCCAGGCCATGTTCCTGCAGATGGCGGCCGAGAAGGCGCTCGGGGAGGCGCGGCGGAACGATCTCGACCGCCTGACCGTGACCCTGTCGCACCCGGACGGTATGGCGGCCCTGTTGTCAGGTCAGGAGGTCAGCGCGCATTTCACCGCCGCGCCGATCCAGGAGCTGGAGCTGCGCAAGCCCGGCATCCGCACGATCCTCAACACCTTCGACGTGCTCGGCGGTCCCTCGACCTTCAACGTGGTCTGGGCCTCCGCCGCCTTCGTTGAGGCCAATCCCACCGTCCACGCCGCCTTCACGGCAGCCCTCGAGGAGGCGGTCGCGTCCATCGCGGGCGACCCCCAAGCAGCGGCCGAGGCCTATGCGCGCCTCGCCCGCGACGGCTCCGACATCGGCCTCATCGCGTCGATCCTGGCCTCGCCCCAGGTCACCTTCACGACGACGCCTCAAGCGATCCTGCACTACGTCGACTTCATGGCCCGCACCAAGGCGATCCGCCGCGGGGCCCGGGACTGGCGGGAGCTGTTCTTCGCCAACGTTCACGGCAAGCCCGGTAGTTGAAGCCTCGCCCAGGGGCTCAGTGAAACAGACCCGGGAGCGCCAGGGCGGTGGTGGTGAAGCCGATGGCCGCGAGCAGCGCCAGGACGATGGACCGGAACCGGCGCTGGTCGATACGGGAAAACAGCGATAGCCCGGCCAGCACGCTGACGAGGACGATCGGGAGGCCCAGAGCGAGATCGGCCATCAGCTCGAGCGGGAACGGATTGAACGCGGCCAGGATCGTCAGGGACCAGACCTGCAGGACAAGGGTGAAGCTCTGGTAGACCGCGCGCTGCATACGCGGCTCCCAACCGCGCACCAGACTCCAGGCGGTGGGAAGCGCGCCCGACAGCCCGGCGATGCCGCCGAGGATGCCGCCAAGAAAGCCCACGGCGCCGTCGCTCCAGGCATTGCCGTACGACACCCGGTAGTCGGTGCGCAGCAATGCCACCACGGCGCTGTAGAGGATCAGGAAGACCCCGATCATCACCTTCACCACTTCGGGATTGAGGTCCTTGAGGAGGTAGATCCCGATCGGCGCCCCGAGGAGGCCGGGACCGATCATCGCCAGTGCCGTCGCGCGCGGCGGCAGGGTCCGCAGCCGTATCACCGACAGTGCCTGCGAGAGGATGCTGCAGGTCAGCACGAGGGCCGTCGCCTCGATGGGAGCCCGGATCGAGAGCAGGGTGCCAGAGGCCACCAGGGCGAAGGCGAAGCCCGTCAGACCGGAGATGAGGCCGGCGCAGCTCAGGCACAGGACGATCTGGAGGGTTTCGCTCACGGTGCGTCTCGGTCTCCGAACGGCGCGTCGGGCCGCGCAAGATGCAGCCGACAATATGTCTTATATAAGATTAATGACTGATCAAGCAGGTTCGTCGCGGCGCGCGAGAGAGCGTTTGGTACCCGAAGCGGCGTAAGCCACGAAGCGCGTTTTCCGATCGCCGGAGCTTTCATTGAGATCCATGATTGACGACACAAATTCTGATGTCTTATACAAGACTCAGTCGCCGCAAAGAGCCGACGGCTTCACTAAGGAGGATCCTGGAATGAGCAGCCACGCCGGATCGGGCGAGGGGCGGACGAAGCCGCACCTTCTCGCCCACAGCCCGCTGGACAACGTTGCCGTCGCTGTCATTGAGGGCCTGAGCGCCGACACCGATGCGTTCGGCGTCATCACCGAGGACGATTCGACCTTCGCGGTGAACGTCCGCCACGACATCCCGATCGGCCACAAGGTGGCGCTCACCGACCTGAAGGCCGGCGACACCGCTATTAAGTACGGCCAGGATATTGGCAAGATCATCAAGGACGTCGCCAAGGGCGAGCATGTCCACGTCCAGAACCTCAAGACGAAGCGCTGGTGAGGTCGCGATGCCCGGAGAGACGATCATGAACGCCCCAGAGACCACCTCCCCCTTCGTTGGCGGAGCCCCCGACCAGTTCGCGACGGGGGCCCTCGGCTCCGCTCGGCCCTCAACGGACGTCAAGGCCGCCAGCTTCCTGGGCTGGCGCCGCGAGAACGGCCGCGTCGGCGTACGCAACCACGTCGTCCTCCTGCCCCTGGACGACCTCTCGAACGCCGCCTGCGAGGCGGTCGCCAACAACGTCAAGGGCACGATGGCCCTGCCCCACGCCTACGGCCGGCTGCAGTTCGGCGAAGATCTCGATCTCCACTTCCGCACCCTGATCGGCATCGGCTCGAACCCAAACGTCGCGGCCGTGGTGGTCATCGGGATCGAGGACCAGTGGACCAACCGGATCGTCGAAGGCATCGCCAAGACGGGCAAGCCCGTGGTCGGATTCGGCATTGAGGGGCACGGCGACATCGCCACCATCGCCAAGGCGAGCTACCAGGCCAAGCGTTTCGTGCAGTGGGCGACCGAGCTGCCCCGCGAGGAATGCCCGATCGCAGACCTCTGGATTTCGACCAAGTGCGGCGAGTCCGACACCACCACCGGCCTGTCCTCTTGCCCCACCGTGGGCAACCTCTACGACAAGCTAATCCCGCAGGGGATCTACGGCGTGTTCGGCGAGACTTCGGAGATCACCGGCGCCGAGCACCTCTGTCGCGAACGCGCGGCCTCGCCCGAGATCGGCGACAAGTGGTTCACCATGTGGAAGTCCTACCAGGACGACGTGATCGAGGCGCACAAGACCGACGACCTCTCGGACTCACAGCCGACCAAGGGCAACATCCTCGGCGGCCTGAGCACCATCGAGGAGAAGGCGCTCGGCAACCTTGAGAAGATCGGCCACGACTGCCGCTACATCGACGCGCTGCAGCCGGCCGAGTCCCCCGCCAAGGGGCCGGGCCTGTACTACATGGATACCTCGTCGGCGGCGGCCGAGTGCGTGACCTTGATGGCGGCGGCGGGCTACGTGGTCCACACCTTCCCCACCGGGCAAGGCAACGTCATCGGCAATCCGATCGTCCCGGTGATCAAGATCACCGGCAACCCGCGCACGGTCCGGACCATGGGCGAGCACATCGACGTCGACGTCTCGGGCGTCCTGACCCGTGAGATGACCATCCCGCAGGCGGGCGACGCGCTCATCGACATGGTCGTGCGCACCGCGAACGGACGGCTCACGGCCGCCGAATCCCTCGGCCACCGCGAGTTCGTGATGACGAAGCTGTACCGGAGCGCCTAACCGGCGAGCCCTCCCGCCGCGTTCCGGTAAGGAACGCGGCGCCCCATCCCGACGCCATCGGGGTTTCGCGAAGGCGAATTTCGCCAAGGGATGAAGACCGCACAGTAGCGATGCGGCGCATCCCGTTCGAAGGTTCTACGGGAGGAACGCGAGTGAAAAGTTCAGGATCGAAATTCCTGCAGTCGATCTACGGTCAGGTCCTGATCGGCATCGCGCTCGGCATCGTCGTGGGCGTCCTATTTCCGAATTTCGCCGTTGGTCTGAAGGTCCTCGGCGACATGTTCATCAACTTGATCAAGATGGTCGTCGGGCCGGTGATCTTCTGCACGGTGGTGGTCGGCATCGCCCATGTCGGCGACATGAAGAGCGTCGGCCGCATGGGTCTGAAGACCCTCGTGTACTTCGAGGTCTCGACCACCGTGGCGCTCGGCGCCGGCTTGCTGTTCGTCAACCTCCTGCGGCCGGGCGACGGCATCAACGCCACGGTCGAGAGCCTGGATGCCAAGAGCGTCGCCACCATCGCCGGCAAGGCGCATGCCCAGAGCGTGATGGAGATCATTGCCAACATCATCCCGCACAGTGCGGTCGACGCCTTCGCCAAGGGCGACCTTCTGCAGGTGATGTTCTTCTCCGTGCTGGTCGGGATGGGGCTCGCCGCCATGGGGCCGAAGGGACAGTTCCCCCTCAAGGTCATCCACGCCTTCGGCGATATCCTGATGAAGGTCGTGGGCATCATCATGCGCTTCGCGCCCATCGGGGCGTTCGGTGCCATGGCTTTCACCATCGGCAAATTCGGCCTCGGCATCCTCGCTCAGTACGGACTGCTGATCGTATCCCTCTACCTGACGTTCTTCGTCTTCATCGTGCTGTTCCTCGGCAGCGTGATGCGATTCTACGTCGGTCTCAGCCTATGGAAGCTGTTCCTCTACGTCCGCGAAGAGATGTTCATTCTCCTCGGCACCACCAGCACCGAGTCCGTCCTTCCCCGCCTGATGGCCAAGCTCGGGGGCCTCTCCGTGGAGAAGGGCGTCACCGGTCTGGTGATGCCGGCCGGCCTGTCCTTCAACATGGACGGGTCGTGCATCTACCTGACCATGGCGATCGGCTTCATCGCCCAGGCCCTGAACATCCCACTGACTTGGGAGCAGGAGCTCGGCCTCCTCGCGATCGCCCTCGTGACCTCCAAGGGCGTAGCGGGTGTAGCCGGCGCCATCCTATTCGTGCTGGCCGCGACGCTTCAGGCGTCCCAGCTCCTGCCCGTCGCCGGCATCGCGCTGATCATCGGCGTCGACCGCATCCTCAACGAGCTGCGCGCCATCACCAACGCCATCGGCAACATGGTGGCCACGCTGGTGATCGCCCGGTGGGAGGGCAAGATCGACCTCGCCCATGCCCGCGACGTCCTGGACGGGCGCATCCAGCCCGACTTCGACAGCCTCGACGAGCCGGACGAGGTGATCGACGAACCGGCACCGCCGAGAGCTGCCTCGAAACCCGTCCGTCACGGGGCGATGCCCGCCGGGGTTGCTGCCACCTGAACCTCAGTGCGCAATCAGAGTCCCAGTGCCATGCCGACATCAGACACCCCGACGGGCCGCGTACCGAAGGTCGTGATCAGCGAATTCATGGACGAGGCTGCCATCGCAGCTGAGCTCGGTGCGTTCGCGACGCTCTACGACCCGGGCCTGGTCGACCGGCCGAGCGACCTACGGGAGGTGCTGGCCGATGCGGACGCCCTCGTGGTCCGCAACCGCACCCAGGTGAACGCGGCACTGCTGTCCGCCGCACCCGATCTCAAGGCGGTCGGTCGTCTCGGCGTCGGCCTCGATAATATCGACCTCGACGCCTGCCGGAACCGCGGCATCGCGGTCTACCCCGCCACTGGCGCCAACGACGTCGCGGTGGCCGAGTACGTGATCGGCACTGCGATGCTGCTTCTGCGCGGCGCCTACGGCTCCACCATCGCGGTGGCATCCGGGACCTGGCCGCGCAACGCGCTGATGGGCCGGGAGATCGCGGGCAAGCGCCTCGGCCTCGTCGGGTTCGGCGCCATCGCCCGCGAAACCGCCCGCCGCGCCCTCGCCCTAGGGATGCAGGTCACGGCCCACGACCCCTTTCTGCCGGCCGACGACCTGGCCTGGCGGCCGGATGGCGGTGCGGTGGCGCGAGTCGATCTCGAGGCGCTCGTCGCCAGCGCGGACGTCCTGTCCCTGCATGTGCCGCTGACACCCGAGACTCGCGGGATGATCGATGCGGGCGCCATCGCCCGAATGCCGGCCGGGGCGGTGCTGATCAATGCCGCGCGGGGCGAGGTGGTGGACGGCGTGGCCGTAGCGGACGCGTTGCGGTCCGGGCATCTCGGCGGTGCTGCCCTTGACGTCTTCGAGCAGGAGCCCCTCGACACCGCCGCAGGCGCGGCCTTCCGGGATCTGCCCAACCTCATCCTGACGCCGCACATCGCGGGCGTGACGCAGGAATCGAACGTGCGTGTCTCGCGCGTGACCGCTCAGGCCGTGCGCCGCCACCTCTCCGAGGGTCGACCATGACCACCTTAAGCCTCGCCGCCGCCCACACGCTCGTCGCAGAAGCCCTGTGCCGCTGCGGAACGCGGGCTTCTGCCGCGCAGAGCGTCGCCCGCGCCCTCGTCGGCGCCGAGGCCGACGGGTTGAAGGGCCACGGGCTCTCGCGGGTGGCCTCCTACGCGGCCCAGGTCCAGGCCGGCAAAGTGGTGGGCGACGCCACAGTCGCAGTGACGCGACCCCGGCCCGGGTTGCTGGCCATCGACGCCGCCCATGGCTTCGCCTATCCGGCCCTCGACGCGGTAATGGAGCAACTTCCGGCGATCGTCCGGGAACAGGGCGTTGCGGCGGCCGGCATTCGCCGCTCGCACCATTGCGGCGCGGCCGGCCGGCCTGTCGAGGCCCTGGCTGAGGCCGGGCTCGTGGCGATCCTGCTGGCCAACACCCCCGCCGCCATGGCCCCCTGGGGAGGGTCGCGGGCGGTTTTCGGGACGAACCCCCTCGCCTTCGCCTGCCCCCTGCCGAGCCGCGCCCCCATCGTCGTCGACCTGTCCCTTTCGAAAGTGGCGCGTGGCGCGATCATGGCCGCCCGCCAGCGCGGCGAGGCGATTCCCGAGGGCTGGGCCCTCGATGCCGCTGGGCAACCGACCACCGACCCAGCTGCGGCCCTCAAAGGCACCATGGTGCCGCTCGGCGACGCCAAGGGCACGGCGCTCGCCCTGATGGTGGAACTCCTCGCCGCCGGCCTGACCGGGGGGCGGTTCGCCGGAGAGGCGAGCTCGTTCCTCGACGCCGATGGCGATCCTCCGGGCACCGGTCAACTCTTCATCGCGTTCGCGGCGGATGCCTTCGGGCCAGGGGCGCTGGCGCGGTTCGCGGACCTCGCCGGTTCCATAGAGGCCCAGGACGGAGCCCGCCTGCCCGGTGCGCGCCGCCTCGCCCTCCGGGTCCGGGCCGAGGCCGAGGGCCTCGCCGTCCCGGCCGCCCTTGTGGCCGAGATCGAGGCGCTCGGTCGATGAAGGCCATCATCCCGGACGGGTCCCGCCCCCGGCCGCCGGCCCTCCGGATCGAGCGATTGCCCGGAGCGAGGCTCGGCCTTAACGAAGAACGTGACACCGTGCTGGGAAAGCTCTCCCTCCTTCCTCCCACGCCCGGGGATCGAGGGCGCGCCGACATGGAACGTACGGGTGGTCAGGCGGTGGGCTTCCGGCCGCTCTACAGGCAAGTCTACGACACGCTCCTGCGCCGCCTCGCCGACGCGGTCTGGCAGCCGGGCCAGATCCTCCCGAGCGAGGGGGTGCTCGCGACGGAACTCGGCGTCAGCCAAGGGACGGTCCGGAAGGCCCTCGACGCGCTGACCGCCGACAGCCTGCTGGTGCGCCGCCAGGGGCGCGGGACCTTCGTGGCCGAGCACGACGACGTGCAGAGCGTCTTCCGCTTCTTCAAGCTGCGCCCCGACGGGGCGGTGGCCGGCACGCCGACGAGCCGGGTCGTCTCGATCGCAGAGACCGCTGCCACCGTCGACGAGCGCGACCGTCTTGCCCTCTTACGCAACTCGCGCGTGGTGCGGCTGGATCGGGTGCGCGCTCTCGACGGACGCGTCTGCCTGTTCGAGACGATCGCGGTTCCGTCGAGCCTGTTTCCCGGACTAGCGGCGATGGAGCTCCCGAACACGCTCTACAGCCTCTACGCCACCCGGTTCGGGATCACCATCGCCACCGCGCACGAGCGCCTGAAGGCGATTCCGCTCGACCCAGACAAGGCGGAGCTGCTGGGCAAGCCGGCGGGGACACCGGTGCTTGAGGTCGACCGCATCGCCGTCGATCTGGAGGATCGCCCTGTGGAGTGGCGCCTGTCGACGTGTCTCACCGAAGACATTCACTACGCCTCCGTCCTGCGATGACCGCGCGGACGCTGCAGGCGCCTTCAGCCGGACGGGGACATGCCGGGATGACCAACATCGATCGCAGAACACTCCTAATGCAGGCCGGAGCCGGGCTGCTCGCGGCCTCCGGCGCATCCCTAGCGCCCTTCGCCGCCCGGGCCGGCCAGGCCGTCACACTCCCGTTCGGCAACGGGGAGCGGCCGCTCGTGGCCTATCCTGGTAAGCGCCCGCTCCTGCAGATGACCGCGCGGCCGCCGCAGCTCGAAACGCCGTTCTCAGTGTTCGACGAAGGCGCGATTACCCCGAACGACGCCTTCTTCGTGCGCTACCATCTCGCCGACATCCCCACCGAGATCGACCCTCAGGCCTTCCGCGTCGAGATCGGCGGCCATGTCGAGCGCCCGGTCTCCCTCTCGCTCGCCGACCTCAAGGAGATGGGCGGAACCGAGGTGGTCGCGGTCAACCAGTGTTCGGGCAACTCGCGCGGCTTCGTCGAGCCGCGGGTCGCGGGCGGCCAGCTCGCGAACGGGGCCATGGGCTGCGCCCGCTTCGTCGGCGTGCCCCTGAAGACCGTCCTTAACAAGGCAGGCGTGAAGGCCGGAGCCGTGCAGGTCTCCTTCGAAGGGCTCGACGGGCCGGTCCTTCCGGAAACGCCGGACTTTGCGAAGGCGCTCACCCTCGACCACGCCCGCGACGGGGCGGTGATGCTGGCCTGGAGCATGAACGGGGAGGACCTGCCCTGGCTCAACGGCTTCCCGCTGCGCCTCGTGGTGCCAGGCTATTACGGTACCTATTGGGTGAAGCACCTCAACGCCGTCACCGTCCTCGACAAGCCCTACGAAGGGTTTTGGATGAAGACGGCCTACCGCATCCCGGACAACGCCTGCGCCTGCACCGAGTCTGGCAAGGCGGCGGACAAGACCGTACCGATCGGCCGCCTTAACGTCCGCTCCTTCGTGACGAACCTAACGGACGGGGCGGACGTCAAGGCGGGCAAGGTGGCCCTGCGCGGCATCGCCTTCGACGGCGGCTCCGGCATCAAGACGGTGGAGATCTCCGCCGACGACGGGCGGAGCTGGTGTCCGGCCAAGCTTGAGCAAGACCTCGGCGGCTACGCCTTCCGGCGCTGGAACGCGGAAGTCGATCTGGCCACGGGGGCGCACGCGATCCGGGTCAAGGCCACGGCCAACGACGGCGCTACCCAGCCGATGGAGCCCCGGTGGAACCCGCCGGGCTATATGCGCAACTTCATCGAGTCCGTTCGGGTGCGGGCGGCATGAGGAGGATCACGATGACGAGGGTCATAAGGAGAACGGCCGGGAAGACGTTCCTTCCCCTCGCGGCCGCGCTTGCGGGAGCCGGCTTTCTGGCTGGTCTGCCCGCCGCTGCCGCGCCCCGGAGCTACGATCTGCCGGAGCCGACCGCACAGCTTCGGCCCGCGCCCAGCCACGACGCGGGCCGCGCGGCGACCGAGGCTAACTGCCAGAGCTGCCATTCGGTCGACTACATCGCGATGCAGCCGCCTGGAAAAGGATCGGTCTTTTGGACCAGCGAGGTGACGAAGATGCGCAAGGTTTATCATGCGGCGATCAGCGATGCGGACAGTCAAGTCATCGCCGATTACCTCGCGGGGGCGTACTAGGCGTTGGGACTGACGATGGGCCCCGATTTGAAAAGCGCCGGGATCTTAGAGGATGTCAGTGATGGGGGCTGACATCGCTCTCGCCGACGGCGGCCAAGGCAGGTGTTTCTTCCGAATCCATCACGGAAAGGCACCAGGAGCTTCGAAATCTTCGCATGAGCGCCAAGAATATGACGACGGCCGCCGCCGGAGCGAGCAGGCCGGAAGCAGCCAGCGGCTGGGTCGTCTCGCTCGTGCCCGGCATCCTGGTCTGTCTGGCGGTCACGGTGGTGGCGCTGGCCGTGCAGGCTCTGGAGGAGCGGGTAACGGGCCATCCCTATGTTGAGGCGCTGGTGATCGCGATTCTGCTCGGGATCGCCCTACGCACCCTGTGGAGCCCTGGCGAGCGCTTCCGGGGTGGGATTGCGTTCTCCGCGAAGCAAGTGCTCGAACTCGCCGTCACCCTGCTCGGCGCCTCGATCAGCCTCGGGGCCATCGTCGCGTCCGGTACGAGCCTCCTCGTCGGCATCGTCGGCACAGTGATGGTGGCGATCGTCGCCAGCTACGCCATCTGCCGGATGCTCGGTTTGCCACCCCGCATGGCGATCCTGGTCGCTTGCGGCAACGCCATCTGCGGCAACTCCGCGATCGCCGCGGTGGCGCCGGTGATCGGGGCCGACAGCAAGGACGTGGTCGCGGCCATCGCCTTCACGGCGGTTCTCGGCGTGTTGATGGTACTGGGCCTCCCCCTGTTCATCCCCCTCGTCGGCCTGTCTGAGCATCAATACGGGACGCTGGCGGGCCTCACGGTCTACGCGGTGCCGCAGGTGCTTGCCGCGACGGTCCCGGTCGGCCTCCTGGCGACCCAGGTTGGCACCCTGGTCAAGCTCGTGCGCGTCCTGATGCTCGGGCCGGTCGTCGTTGCGTTCTCGTTTATCGCACCGCATCTGCCGGCGGAGGGCGCCTCGGCCAAGGTCCGGCCCGGCCGCCTCGGATTTTTCAAGATCGTGCCCTGGTTCATTCTTGGCTTCCTGGCGCTGGCGAGCCTGCGCTCGCTGGGGCTCGTTCCGGACGCGGCCTCCCAGCCGGTGACGCGTCTCGCGGGCCTCCTCACCGTGGTGTCGATGGCGGCCCTCGGCCTCGGCGTCGACGTGCGGGTTTTGGCGCGAGTCGGCGGACGGGTCACTCTGGCGGTGACCGGCTCTCTCGTCGTCCTACTGGTCGTCAGCCTGTTCCTGATCTGGGCCCTTGAGATCGCCTGACCGCCATCGTTCGGGAATACGCGCGCCGCCTCGCCTCAGGGCACGTCGGGCCGCGGATCGGGAACGAAGCCGTCGCGATTGGGCATCCGCACTGCCGGAAGCGTCCGGGCATCCAGGACGGCATCGTCCGACAGCAGGCCGTTCAAGTTCAGCAGATAGCCGACCACAGCGTAGACCTCGTCGTCGTCGAGCGATTGCGGTGCGTTCACCGGCATCGCACGGCGGACGTAGTCGAACAGCGTCGGTGCATAGGGCTAGAAGCTCCCGACCGTCTTCTTTGGTTTGGCAGAGGCCAGCGTGCCCTGTCCCCCGACGAGGCTGTCGCCGATGCCGCCCTCCCCCTTCTCGCCATGACAGGACTCGCAGTGTTCCGCGAAGACCGAACGGCCACGCGCGACGCTGCCGTTTCCCGCGGGGAGCTTCCTGCCGTCACGATCGATGTCGATGTTCCAGCCGGCAATCTCCGCCTCGGTGGCGGCGCGTCCGATGCCGTATCGACCTTCAGCCGAGGCTGGGGCGGCCAGGGCGTTCGCGGCGCCGACGAGTATCAGGACGGCCGCAGCGCCGCTAAGCCTTGGCATAGCCATTCGACACCTCTCCGCTTCCTGCGATGCGCCACGGGATGACAGCGTTGTTGTGGTAGAACGAGTTCAGCCCACGGGCATCGGCCAGTTCGGCGAAGAGCGGCTGCACGTACCCGGTCTCGTCAATGGCGCGACTCTGGATGATCGCAGGCGCGCCGGTCCAGGTCCAAGCCAGCCGGAACCGGGTCAGCGCCTTGCCGAGGACTGGTGTCTGAAGCTGCGCCTCCTGCCAGGTCCGGCCGTCGTCGACCGAGACCTCGACCCGGGCGATCCTCCCGCGCCCGCTCCAGGCGATCCCCGTGATCTCGTTGAAGCCGGGCTCGATCCGCTGCGTGCCCGACGGCCGCGTGATCACTGACTTCGCCTCCATCATGAACGTGAACTGCCGCGCGGTCCCATCCGGCATTAGGTCGGTGTACTTCGCGGTCTCCTCGCGGGAATAGGCCGGCTCGTCCGTAACGTTGAGGCGGCGCAGCCACTTCACGTTCATGTTGCCCTCGAAGCCGGGCAGCAGCACACGCAGCGGGTAGCCTTGTTGTGGGCGGAGGCGCTCGCCGTTCTGGCTGTAGACGAGCAGCGCATCGTCGAGGCATTTCTCGATCGGGATGCTGCGGGTCAGCGCGGCCGCATCGGCGCCCTCGGCGATGACCCACTTGGCACCGGGCTTGAGCCCGGCCTCCTCGAGCACCGTCCTGAGCCGAACGCCGGTCCATTCGGCACAGCTCAGCAGCCCGACGAGGTCCGATGCCGTCTGGCCCGCATGCACCGCCTTGAAGTCGGGGTTTCCCGAGCACTCGATGAAATGGATCTGCGACAAGCTCGGGAAGCGCCGGATGTCGTCCATGGTGAGCACCAGCGGCCGCTCGACCAGGCCGTGGATCATCAGGCGATGCTGAGCCGGGTCGATCTCGGGGACGCCGCCATGGTTGCGCTCGTAGAACAGGCCGTTGGGCGTAATGATCCCGTCGAGCTCCTGCAGCGGCGTGCGGACCGAGGCCGATATCGACTGCTTCAGGGTCTTCGGGATGTTCTTAACGACGTGCGCCTCGAACGGCGACGGCGTCCCGTAAGGCTGCGCCCCTGTATCTGCGCCCGGTACCTTCATCCAAGGCGGTACGCTTAGCTGTCGAAGCTATGAAGGTTGTTCACCCGGGGCGGGGGTGAGAGGCTGGGGTTGCGAAGCCAACCAACCCTGACCGAGCGCCCCGGATGAACACCCATCAGCATGCCCGCATGACGGTCCATGGTCGAGCCCTTCTGGTGA